>JAKDSA010000151.1 GCA_030457025.1 Brevibacterium sp.
CCTCGAGGTCGAAGATGACAGAATCCGATTCGGACATCTGTGCCTTCGAGAAGACCTCTTCTTTGGCCGCGTTGACCAGCAGCCAGGACCGGGAGAGCTTGGCGGGGAGGGCGGCGGCACGGCTATTGCGGATCGTATCTGTCAATGATCGACTTTCTCTGGGGTGCGGGGTGTTCCTCCCATCTTCGGCGCTCGGGCGGGGAAATTGTAGTCGGGAACGAAGTTTGAGACACGAAATTGTCGATGGCGGGATGGGTGGGAGCCGACAGGCGAATTGTGTCCGTATAGTAGGACGGGCTAGTTGCATGTTGAGATGAGTCCTAATCTGTGGATATGAAGTTTTCAATTGCAGTCATGCCCGGCGACGGCATCGGCAACGAGGTCGTCCCCGAAGGGCTCAAGGTCCTCAGACGTGCTATCGAGGTCTCCGGTGAACCCGTGGAGCTTGAGCTCACGGACTACGACGTCGGTGCCAAGCGCTGGCACGAGACCGGGGAGACGCTCACGGATGACGAACTGGAATCGCTGCGCGTCCATGATGCGATCTTCTTCGGTGCATGCGGCGACCCGAGCGTGCCATCGGGCGTGCTCGAACGCGGTGTGATCCTCAAGATGCGCTTCGGGCTGAGCCACGCAGTCAACCTGCGTCCCTCGAGGCTCTTCGCCGGAGTGACCAGTCCGCTGGCCGATCCGGGGGAGATCGACTTCGTCGTCGTCCGCGAAGGCACCGAAGGCTCCTACACCGGAATGGGCGGCTCTGTCCGCACCGATACACCCTATGAGGTCGCAACCGAGGTCTCGATCAACACCTGGTACGGCGTCGAGCGGGCCGTTCGTGACGCGTTCGAACGAGCACAGGCGAGGAACAAGAAACTCACCTACGTCCACAAACACAACGTCATGGTCCACGCAGGCCATCTGTGGCGGCGGGTCGTGGAGAAAGTCGGCGCCGAGTACCCCGAGGTGACGGTCAACTACGAGCACACCGACGCGTGCACCATCTACATGGTCACCGACCCCTCGCGGTATGACGTGATTGTGACTGACAACCTCTTCGGTGACATCCTCACCGACCTCGCCGCCGCCGTCACCGGCGGTATCGGGTTGGCAGCTTCGGGCAACCTCAACGTCGAAGGCACAGGACCGAGCCTGTTCGAGCCCATCCACGGATCGGCCCCAGATATCGCCGGGCAGCAGATCGCCGATCCGACCGCCTCGATCCTCTCCGGTGCGCTGATGGCCTCGCACCTGGGGCTCGACGTGGCGGCAAAGTCGATCGAGAACGCCGTCGAAGCCGATCTGGCCGATCGAGATGGAACCAAGCGATCCACCTCCGAGGTGGGCGACGCGATCGCGGCCCGCCTGGGCTGAGTTCAGAACCTTCTCTGCGGCTACAGGGATTCTGCTCCGTGCGACACGGACTCGACTCCTTTCGACGACGACTTCCATGGGGGCTTCCATGAGGTCAGGGACATCACCCCGGTGCGACGCGCACCGGGGTGATGGACTACCCTGACAGTGTCACTCATCACAAATGAGAAAAGAGTTCTTATGACTAAGTTTGCCGTTCTCAAGAATGTCCAGCCGCAACCCGAGCTGGTGCGAGAGAACATCAAGAAGGACCCCGGATTCGGGCTCTACTTCACCGACCACATGGCCCACGTCAGGTACACCCTTGACGATGGCTGGCACGCTCACGAGGTGAAGCCCTACGGCCCGCTCGTGCTCGATCCTGCTGCTGCAGTGTTCCACTACGCGCAGGAGATCTTCGAAGGCATGAAGGTCTACCGCCATGCAGACGGCTCCGTCTGGACCTTCCGTCCCGAGCGCAATGCCGCGCGCATCAACAAGTCCGCCGAGCGTCTCGCACTGCCGCAGATCTCGGAATCCGACTTCATCGGATCGATCAAGGCGCTGGTCGCGCTCGATCAGCAGTGGGTTCCCACCCCTGAGTCCGAGGCCGACGAATCGAGCATGTACCTGCGTCCATTCATGATCGCCACCGAGCGCTTCCTGGGTGTGCGGTCCAGCCATGAGGTCGACTACTATGTCATCGCCAGCCCCGCCGGTCCCTACTTCTCCGGCGGTATCAAGCCGGTCTCGATCTGGCTGTCGCAGAACTTCAACCGCGCTGGTTCCGGCGGCACCGGATTCGCCAAGTGCGGCGGCAACTACGCGGCCTCGCTGGCGGCGCAGAACGAAGCCGCAGCTCAAGGCTGCCAGCAGGTGCTGTTCACCGATGCCGCGGAGAACAAGTACATCGATGAGCTCGGTGGAATGAACCTCATGCTCGTGACCAAGGATGGCCGCCTGCTCACTCCGGAGCTCGGTGATTCCATCCTCGACGGCGTCACTCGACGGTCCCTGCTCGACCTCGCCCCGCAGTTGGGCCTCGAGCCGGAAGAACGCAAGATCACCGTCGACGAATGGCGTGAGGGTGCTGCCAACGGCGACATCGTCGAGGCCTTCGCCTGCGGCACGGCAGCGGTCGTCACGCCGATCGGTCGGGTCGTCAGCCCCGACTACACGATCGACCACGGCGAAGAGCCCGGTGAGAAGACCATGGAGTTCCGCAAGACTCTGCTCGACATCCAGTACGGTCGCGCTGAGGACAAGAACAATTGGATGGTTCGCCTGGCCTGAGGGCTGATCTGGTCTGAGCACTGATCTGGTCTGAGAGGCGCAAAAGCGCGCCGGCCACGCTGGTTCCATGTGAGAGGGCCGGGCTGCGATCGAAATCGCAACCCGGCCCTCTGTCTCGTCGTGCTGGCGTCAGCGAGTGTCGTGACCGACTTCAGCGGCTGTTGGCTGCTGCGCCGGTGTCTGTTGCGCCGGTGTCTGTTGCGCGGCTGGAATTTCACAGAGCCACGTCGATCGCTCCATAATCCGCAGGCCGGCCGGACGCTCGGCGATGCGGTGCAGACAATTTTACTCAGATCTGCGCTAAAAGAGGTACTGTGGCATCGTGTCTACTGCAACCTCGGCGTCTACGCCGACAGCATCCGAAGTCGTCGCCAACCTGCCTTGGCGATGGAGAACTCAGGGCGCCATCTTCATCATCGGTGGCCTGGGGTTCATGTTCGACGCCTGGGATGTCGCCCTCAACGGGTTCCTCATCCCGCTGCTCAGCGACTACTGGAGCCTGAGTGTTGGTCAGGCTGCCTGGATCGCCACGGCCAACCTCATCGGCATGGCTCTGGGCGCTTTCATCTGGGGTGGGATCGCCGACGTCATCGGACGCAAGAAGGCATTCACTCTCACACTTCTCGTTTTCTCGGTCTTCACGGTCGCGGGAGCCCTTTCGCCGGCATACAGCTGGTTCATCCTCTTCCGATTCCTCGCCGGATTCGGGCTCGGAGGATGCATCCCCGTCGACTATGCGCTCGTCGGGGAGTTCACTCCCAAGAAGCATCGCGGCCGCGCGCTCACCGCGATGGACGGCTGGTGGCCGATCGGTGCCTCGCTGTGTGCGTTCGTCTCCGCGTCGTTGTTGGGTGTGGGGGATTGGCGCCTCATCATGCTCGTCATGATTGTGCCCGCCCTGCTGACAGTTGCTGTGCGGTTCGGAATCCCTGAATCACCTCTCTACCTTGCCTCCGTTGGACGGTATGCCGAAGCTGACGCCATCATCGCCAGGCTCGTCGAGCGCACCGGCGCCGAGGTGTCGACGTGGACTCATGATGTCCCCGTCACGAGTGCGACCAAGGCCACCGACCCGGGCCAGACGCCTCGGAGGGCATCCGACTCAACAGGAACGGTCACGTCCGTCAATAAACAGCTGCGTGCCGCCAGCGGTCAGCTGGTGCAACTGTGGCAGTACTCGGTCAAAACGACACTCGTCTCCTGGACGCTGTTCGTATCCGTACTCCTGGTCTACTACGCGGCGCTGACATGGCTGCCGGGAATCCTGAAGAAGCAGGGGCTGGGGGACCAGACAGCATTCATGGTCACCGGATCGATGACGGCAGTGGGCATCCTCGGTGTCATCGTCTCGGCCCTGATCGTCGAACGTGTGGGCCGAAAATGGGTGCTCGGCGTCACCGCAATTGCCTCCGCGATCCTGCTGGTCTGCACCGCGGTATTCATTGAGGCCTCGGGAGCAGAGCTGACATTCGCCGCCAAGGCCAGCATCATCGGGTTCGGATTCGTCGTTCAGATCGCAATCCCCACTCTTTACACCTATGTCTCGGAGTTGTACCCGACCCGTCTGCGAGGGTCGGGATTCGGCTGGGCCTCGGCCGCCTCCCGCATCGCGACTGGAATTGCTCCGCTCGTCTTCGGTGCGTTCATGTGGCCGGTCCTCGGATTGACACTGACCTTCATCCTCACAGGGCTGCTCGTGATTGTGGCGGTGGTGCTGATGGCTGTGCTCGCACGAGAGACCACGGGTGAAGCGCTCGAATGAGGGTCTGCGCAACGGGCCAGGGGCTGAGCTGAGGCGCGACGGGGCTGAGCTGAGGCGCGACGGGGCTGAGCTGAGG
>JAKDSA010000152.1 GCA_030457025.1 Brevibacterium sp.
ACTCACCCCTTCGACCTGCTCAGGGCCTGCTTCCATGACACCTTCGGGCCCGACTGCAGGATGGAGCGTTCGAAGATCCGGGTCGCCAGCAGCAGTGCCAGGACGGTGGTGACGGCGAGGATGAGGAGGGACACCAGCGGCTCCCACCATTCGATCGTGCCGAGGAAGACGCGCATCGGGACCGCGACCGCCGCGGAGAACGGAATGTAGGACAGCACCGCCATCACCGATTCGTTGCTCGAGAAGAGGATGACCGCCATATAGGGCAGGAAGATGAGCATCATGATCGGGCTGGACGTCGAGCCCAGATCCTCCGCGCGGGAGACCATCGACGCGGCCGCGGCATAGAGAGCCGCGATCATGACGAAGCCGACGATGAAGAGCGGAATGAACCAGGCGATGGGTTCGGTGACCTTGCCGAGGACCAAGTCGTTTCCGCTGATGGCGGCCCCGATGAGGACGGAGAGCGCGGTCAGGCCGATCTGCGCGAAGGCCAGGATCGAACACGCCAGAACCTTGCCGAACATCAGCACCTTCGCCGAGGTGGACGCGAGCAGGATCTCAACGATCCGTGACTGCTTCTCCTCCACCACAGACGAGGCGATGGTCGTGCCGAAGGTCACCGCCGACATGAAGAACACGAGGCCGAGACCCAGACCGATCAGATACGTCAGCCCCGGATCCGGGGCATCCGGGTCGAGGAGTTCGACCGTCGGCACCTGGCTGAGCGCACCGGTGAGTGATTCCGGTGCGGAGCGTTCCGCGATGACGGTGACGCCGACCGGGGACGCCCCGTCCTCGACGACCGCGGCCGCGACGTCTTCGGACCTGACCAGCTGCTTCGCCTCATCGGCGCTGTCGACGGAGACGAGTTCGATGTCGTCGATGCCCTGCACGGCATTCGCCCCCGCCGAGGTGACCGCCACCTTGTCCGTGGATGAGAACAGTGCGGGCAGCGACCCGGATACCGCGACGAGAGCACCGAAGAGGACGATGCTCAGCAGCGTCGAGACCATGAACGCCTTCGACTTCAGCCGGACCATGATTTCGCGTTCGATGACGAGGCCGATCGCGGTCGTGAAGCTGGCGCGCGCCGTCTGGGCCGTCGTCGCCAACCCCGACTTCGTGGAAGCGTTCGTGTCGGTGGAGTTCGAATCCTGTTGGGTGCTCATGCCTGCGTGACCTCCTGGAAGAGCCGGTTGAGGGCGACGGTGTGCGGGGCGAAGGACTTCACAGAGGACACGGTGATGGCCCGGTGCAGGACCGCCTCGGCGAGGTCCGGGGTCGGTGCGGTGAAGCGCACCCAGCTGCCGTCGAACTCGATGACGGTGATGTCGGGCATCTCGCGCACCCACCCCATGTCCGCATCGGTCTGCAGGATCCATTCGGGACTGCTGCGCAGGCGGCGCAGCTCATCGGCGGTGCCGCCTGCAACGAGTCGGCCGCCATCGATGATGACGAGGTCGTCGACGAGGCGTTCGACCAGGTCGAGCTGGTGGCTGGAGAAGAGGACGGGTGCACCGGTGTCGGCGAAGTCTTTGAGGACTTCGAGGGTGCGTTCGACGGCGACTGGGTCGAGGCCGGAGAAGGGCTCGTCGAGGACGAGGGCGCGCGGACGGTGGATGAGAGCGGCCGCGATCTGGACCTTCTGTTGGTTGCCCAGGCTGACAGCTTCGAGGTTGTCGCTGGGTTTGCCATTCAGGTCGAGCTGGTCGAGGAGCTCGAGGCCGCGCCGACGGGCAGAGTGACGGCTGAGTCCGTGGAAGCGGGCGAGGTAGATGAGCTGATCGATGATCGGCATCTTCGGGTAGAGTCCGCGTTCTTCGGGCATGTAGCCGATCGCGCTGCGGTGCGCGGGCGTGATGGCCTGCTCGTCGACGGTGATGCGTCCCGAATCTGCGGCGAGCACGCCGAGGATGATCCGCATGGTCGTCGTTTTGCCGGAGCCGTTGGAGCCGACGAAGCCGGTCATCCGTCCCGCACCGATGCTGAAGCTCAAGTCGTGCAGAACCTGTTTCTCGCCGAAGCTGCGGTTGATGTTCTCGAGGCTGATCATGGTTCCACGCTATGCGGTGCGGGCTGGATGCGGATCAGCCGTTCGGGCGATTTCTGCCTCAGCGGTATGGGGGAGTCACACGCTCATGCGGAACGCCGGTGTCCCACGATCCCGTTCTCATAGGCGAAGATGACGGCGTGGATCCGGTCGCGGATGTCGAGCTTGGTCAGCAGGTTGGACACATGTGTCTTGACGGTGGCCTCGCCGACGAAGAGCGTGCCCGCGATCTCGGCGTTGCTCAGTCCGGTGGCCACGAGGTGGAGGACCTCGAGTTCCCGGTCGGTGAGCAGATCCAGTTCCGGAGCCGCCGAGGCGGTCGTCTCGGGGCTGCGCACGGAGCGTTCGATGACGCGTCGGGTCACCTCGGGAGAGAGGAGGCCGTCACCTGCTGCCAGTGCGGTGACCGCGTCGATGAGCTGCTCCGCCTCGGCGGTCTTGAGCAGGAACCCGCTGGCGCCCGCGGCCAGTGCCTGGAACAGGAAGTCATCACGATCGAAGGTGGTGAGCATGAGGACCGCGCCGGCCGCGCCTCGGCGCACGATCTCTGCCGTGGATTCGAGCCCGTCCATGACGGGCATCTGAACGTCCATGCAGATGACGTCGGGAGAGAGATCGAGCGCGCGGTCGATCGCGACCTGGCCGTTCTCCGCCTCGCCGACGACGGTGATGCCGTCCTCGCTTTCGAGGATGGTGCGGAAGCCGGTGCGGACCATCGACTGGTCGTCGACGAGGAGGACTCGGATCATGGTTCAGGCCTTTGCTGTGGATTCGGTGGTGGATGGGGCAGCGGATTCGGATTCGACGGTCGCGGCGTCGGCGATGTTCCGAGGGTAGGGAATCCGTGCCCGCACCAGCCAACCTCCGCGCGATTTCGGGCCGGCGTCGAGAGTGCCGCCCAGGGCACTCATCCGTTCGCGCATTCCGACGATCCCGAGGCCCAGCCCCGTCTGCTTTGCGGTTCGGGTTCCTGTGGAATCCTCGTCAGCGGACTGGGGCTTGCGCTCGGGCGCAGGCTCGGGATCGAATGCCGGCTCCTGAGCGCCGGGCGATCGGGAGTCGCTGACCTCGACCTCGAGTTCGGTCGAACCGTAGCGCAGACGGATCTCCACCTCGGCGGAGGAACCTGCATGGCGACGGCAGTTCGTCAGGGATTCCTGGATCACGCGGTAGATCGACATCTCTGTGATCGGTGTCAGCGGACGCGGCCGGCCGATTGTGATGACGTCGAGCCGCTGCCCCGATCGCCGTGAGAGGTCGACGAGTTCGGGGATGTCGCCGAGGCCGGGATTGCCCTTCGCGCTGTGGTCGGCGGTGCTCGCGTCGTCCGTATCCCGAAGCGTGTAGACGAGTGCGCGCAGTTCGTCGACGGTTTCCCGGGTGGAGGATTCGATGGTTTTGAGCGACTCCCGAGCTCGGTCCGGATTCTTCTCGAGGCTTCGCCGCGCAGCAGCTGCGTGGATGCCGACGCCGGTGATGTGGTGGGCGATTCCGTCATGGAGTTCGCGGGCGATGCGCACCCGTTCGAGATCGAGGGCCTGCCTGGTCAGCTTCTGTTCCTGACAGCGGACTTCGGCGTCGGCGGCGCGCAGTTCGTCCACGAGCCGGCGCTGGTTCCAGGATCGATTGCCGAAGAGCCATGCGCCGCCGAAGAATGCGACGTTGATGAGGAAGGAGACGGCCGAGGCGGCCGCAAACTGCAGAACGGTCATGTCTCCGAGTGCAGTGAACTGCATGGTCGTGGACACACACAGATAGACGAAGATCCCCACGCTCAGCAGAAGGCGCGAGATGAAGGCAACTCTTCGGTTGCTCTGCCAGGCACCGACCGAATACACGCCCATGAACACGATGATCTGAGTGACGCCCGGCTCCATGATCGACAGACTCTGCGCCGTGACGAAGATGGCGGTCTGAACCAATGCCATCTGGCTCGGGCAGCGGCGACGCCAGAGGAGCGGCAGAGTGACGAGCATCGACATCAGGCAGATCAGCCACAGCGGGCCTTTGAAGGGCCAGTAGCCTGTCGTGTTGTAGAGCACCGCAAAGACGATCGAGGCCGCGGCCAGCGCGAGCACCAGGTACACATCGCCGCGCGTGGGTCTCAGCGGTGTCGAGTTCTCTGCCATTCCTCAAGCTTAGACAGTCGGACCGGCCTGCGACATCCGTCAATGTGGGGAGCAGGACGCGCAATGCCTCCGGCCGAGGGCGGACGACCCGAGGGCGGACGAGTCGTGAGTGGACGACCCGTGAGCGGACGAGTCGTGAGTGGACGAGTCGTGAGTGGACGACCCGTGAGCGGGGCCGGTTCCAGGCAGACGGTCCGCCTGGCAACGGCCCCGCCGGGGACGAGCTAACTGGCGGACTCGACAGGTCGAGGGCCCCCCCGGGGGCGGGCGTCGGCTGGTCG
>JAKDSA010000017.1 GCA_030457025.1 Brevibacterium sp.
GCGAGTCGAACTTCAACCCACGCGCCGTGAACCAGTCGAACAACGCCCACTTCGGTCTGTTCCAGTTCAAGCTCCAGACGTGGCACTCCGTAGGCGGCAGCGGCAACCCGATCGATGCCAGCCCACAGGAGCAGTTCGACCGTGCCAAGAAGCTGCAGGCTCAGGCCGGCTGGGGTCAGTGGGCCTGCGCCTGATCACAGAGCGCAATCATTGACGCGTGCGCCAGTCACGCGGATTGCGGCGTGAGCCACGCGGACTGCGGCGTCAGTCAAATGAGCTGAAGCGTTCAAGGCACACGCCTCAGGGTGCACGTTCAGCGCACAGTGCGGACCCGGGAGATAGTCTCCCGGGTCCGTTCGCGCATTCACGGCCAGTCTCCGACTCACGCTTGCTGGAGGACAGTGCGCCGGTGCAAAGTGACGCTGGAGGACAGTGCGCCGGTGCAAAGCGGCCGTATCAGTGCGACAGTCGGTAACTCCTGGTCGAATTCCTGCGCGGTGACGACCAGGAGTTACCGACTGTTTGCCAGTCCGCGTGCCCGAGCGCGCGGAGTCCCGAGCGCGCGGAGTCCCGCACGCGGGGAGAGGACGAGGACTGCGCTGAGGTTGCCCCGGCGGATGCCTCGGAAGCTGCTGTCAAAGACGCCTTCGGGCGCCTTTCCTGAGGTTTCGCTCAGAGCGTGGGCAATCCTTGGCACTCGAGTTGACCGAGTGCTAAGCGCGCTCTAAAGTCGAGTTAGCACTAGCACTCATTGAGTGCCAGTTTTATGAGACGGTCGATCCGCTCGGCACCCGCGACGACGAGGGGATCATGGCATACGCCGCCGTCTGACTCAACGAAGAATTGAACCCAGCGAAGGGAGAGGGCCCGATATGTCGGTCTCCATCAAGCCACTCGAAGATCGGATTGTCATCCGTCAGGTCGAAGCAGAACAGACTACCGCCAGTGGTCTGGTCATTCCCGAAACCGCCAAGGAGAAGCCTCAGGAAGGCGAAGTTGTCGCAGTGGGCCCAGGCCGCGTTGCCGACAACGGAAACCGCGTCCCAGTCGACGTGGCCATCGGCGACAAGGTCATCTACTCCAAGTTCGGCGGCACCGAAGTCAAGTACGCAGGGGAAGAGTTCCTCGTGCTCTCGGCTCGTGACGTGCTCGCCGTCATCGGCTGAATCCTCTGAACAACTACTTCACAGACAGGAGGACAAATGCCTAAGAATCTTGAATTCGACGACGAGGCTCGTCGTGCACTCGAAAAGGGTGTGAATACTCTCGCGGACACCGTCAAGGTGACGCTGGGACCCAAGGGCCGTAATGTCGTGCTCGACAAGAAGTGGGGCGCTCCCACGATCACGAACGATGGTGTCACCATCGCTCGTGAGGTCGAGGTCGACGATCCATACGAAGACCTCGGCGTTCAGCTGGCCAAGGAAGTTGCCACCAAGACCAACGACATCGCCGGTGACGGAACCACCACCGCGACGGTCCTGGCTCAGGCCTTCGTCAACGAAGGACTGCGCAACGTTGCCGCCGGCGCCGCACCGGGTGCCCTCAAGCGCGGAATCGAAGCCGCTGTCGAGGCCGTCTCCACCGAACTCGGAACCATCGCGCGCGATGTCGCCGACTCCTCGGAGATCGCACATGTCGCCGGTCTGTCCGCTCAGTCGGAAGAGATCGGCAAGCTCATTGCCGATGCCTTCGACAAGGTCGGCAAGGACGGCGTCATCACGATCGATGAATCCCAGGCCGCATCTGTGGAACTCGAAATCACCGAGGGAATGCAGTTCGACAAGGGATACCTCTCGCCGCACTTCGTCACCGATGCTGACCGCCAGGAAGCAGTGCTCTCCGACGCGCTCATCCTCATCAACCAGGGCAAGATCTCCAACATCCAGGAGCTCCTCCCTGTGCTGGAGAAGGTGCAGCAGGCCGGAAAGCCGCTGTTCATCGTGGCCGAAGACATCGAGGGCGAAGCTCTGTCGACGCTGGTCGTCAACAAGCTGCGCGGCATCATCAACGTTGCCGCCGTCAAGGCTCCCGGCTTCGGTGACCGCCGCAAGGCGATCCTGGAAGACCTCGCCGTCCTCACCGGCGGCCAGGTCGTCACACCGGACATGGGCATGAAGCTCGACCAGGTCACCCTGGAAGAGCTCGGCAACGCCCGGACCATCACCGTCACCAAGGACAACACCACCATCATCGATGGTGCCGGCTCCGACGAGGATGTCAACGGTCGGGTCGCCCAGATCCGCAGCGAGGTCGAGAACACCGACTCCGATTGGGACCGCGAGAAGCTGCAGGAGCGCTTGGCCAAGCTCTCCGGCGGTGTCGCAGTCATCAAGGTCGGCGCCGCCACCGAGGTGGAGCTCAAGGAACGCAAGCACCGCGTCGAAGACGCAGTGTCGGCTACCCGTGCGGCCATCGAAGAGGGCGTCGTCGCCGGCGGCGGATCGGCTCTGATCCACGCCTCCAAGGTTCTGGCCGGAAACGACCTGAGCCTGACCGGCGATGCAGCCACCGGTGCTGACATCGTCAAGCGCGGAGTCGTCCAGCCACTGCGCTGGATCGCTGAGAACGCCGGCCAGGACGGCTACGTCGTCGTGTCCAAGGTCGTGGACCTCGAGTCCGGCCAGGGATACAACGCCGCCACCGATTCCTACGGCGACCTCATCGGCGCCGGAATCATCGACCCGGTCAAGGTTACCCGCTCGGCACTGCGCAACGCCGCTTCGATCGCCGCACTGGTTCTCACCACTGAGACACTGGTCGTGGAGAAGAAGGAAGAAGAAGACGAGGACTGAGTCCCCATCTGATTCGCATCGGCGCGCAGTGACTGCGCTGAACTGATACACCTGTGGCCCGGAACAGTATGTTCCGGGCCACTCGTGTTTTGCGCTGCCGAGCCTCCCTACGTGTGTTGCAGCGCCGAGGCTTGTTCCAATGGTGGGCCCGTCCGAGCCTCTTGGCACGTGATGCAGGCGGCACGATATGCACGCGGCTCACACCTACTGATCAGTCGGATCCCATGTTTCTTGCCGTCGAGGGCCGATAGTGTGGACGAGACAGTGTGACGCACCAATGTAGGGACACCATGACGACCGCCTCACCGATGCCCATCGCTCAACTTCGCAATGTCTCGAAGATCTTCGATCCCGATGGGGCAGCGCTGGTCGCTCTCAACCAGGTCTCTCTCGACATCGCTCCTGCCCGTCTGACGGCCGTGATGGGACCCTCGGGCTCGGGGAAGTCCACCCTTATGCACGTCCTCGCCGGACTCGATCGGCCCAGCTCGGGCACGGTGCACATCGGGAAACGCGAGATCACCGCACTGCATGAGGACGAGCTCACCGCCTTGCGCCGGCGGCGGATCGGTTTCGTCTTCCAAGCGTTCAACCTGGTGCCGACCCTCACGGTCAGGGAGAACATCCTGCTGCCCTTCGAACTCGACGACCGCAAGCCCAATCCCGACGAGCGCGCCTGGATCACCAACATCATCAAGCGACTCGGTCTCGACGGGCGGCTGAAGCATCGGCCCGGTGAGATCTCGGGCGGACAGCAGCAGCGCACGGCCATCGCCCGTGCCCTGGCCACCCGACCGGACATCCTCTTCGCGGACGAACCGACCGGCAACCTCGACGGCCGGTCGGGGCGTGAGGTCATGGCCATCATGTCCGAGGCCGTACGCGAGCTCGGCCAGTCGATCGTGCTCGTCACCCATGATCCGCTCGTGGCCGCCTACGCCGACCGTGTCGTGTTCCTTGCCGACGGCACTCCCGTCTCCGAGCTCAATGACACGATCAGCGCCGAGGTGATCGCGCAGACGATGCTCGACCTCGACGCTCAGGCCGAGGCCGCCGAGAACGCGGCCGCAGGGGCTCCACACGATGCCGCAGGGGCTCCGCACGACGCCGCTCGGACCCCGCACGATGCCGCCCGGACACCGCAGTATGCTTCGGAGACCGGAGGGCGACGATGAACCCGATGCGAGAGATTCGGGCCAACCCACGCCAGTTCGTCCCCAGCCTCGTCGTCGTCTTCATCGCTGCCCTCTTCGGCACCGTCATCATGCAGGGCATCGAGATCCTCACCGCCTGGATGTCTTCGGCGAAGATCGTCTCCGAGTCGGACACGGCTCAGGGTCTGCTCACAACGGTGGGGCTGGTCTTCTTCGTCATCGCACTGTTCGTCTCGAGCATCGTCATCGCCAATACGTTCTCCATCATCATCGCCGGTCGCAGCCGACAGCTGGCGCTGCTGCGGCTCATCGGCGCCTCCTCCGACCGGTTGCGTCGAGCCGCCTCGGCGGAGGGACTGCTCGTCTCGATCCCCAGCGCCATCGTCGCGTTCCTCGTCTCCACCGCACTCGCGCTGGCAACCGATGCCTACCTCGGCGGTCGGATCACCGAGGAGCCTGAGCTGCTGCGTCCCATGATGTTCCTGCCGGGAATTGCGACCATCGTCGTGACCTGGTTCTCCGCGTACCTGGGTGCCCGCCGCATCACCGGCATCTCACCGCTCGAGGCCACCTCGCAGGCGATCGAGCCCCGACCCGAGGACGCGCGCGCATCGATGGGCGCATTGACGGGTGCTCTCATCCTGCTGTCCATGGGGATCACCCTCCTCATCAGCGGCATCGTCGGCGCCAGCGCGAACACGGTGAGCGCCGCGGGTGTGCTGCTCGTCGCGGTCGGCGCGATGCTGACGTTCCTCGGCATCATCGTCGGCAATCCCTGGATCCTTCCACCTCTGCAGGCGCTCACCGGGTGGCTGCTCGGCCGCACCTCGACCTCACGCCTGGCCGCCTCGACGATCGCTCGCCACCCCACCCGCAATGCGCGCACGGTCATCGGTCTCGTCATCGGCATCACCCTCATCGTCATGTTCGCCACGGCCATGACGACGTTTCGAGACCAGCTGCTCGACTACGCCGAATCGCTCGGCGAAGAGGGCTGGGGCGGTTTCGAGGATGTGCTGACGACCATCATCGACCAAACGATGCTGTTCTTCCTCGTCATGGTCCTCTTCTCCGTCATCATCGCCGTCATCGGAGTCGCGAACGCGCTCATGCTCTCCGTGCGAGCGCGCACGCAGGAGATCGGGCTGCTCATGGCCCTCGGCCAGACGCCGCGCCGGGTGCGAGGCATGATTGCGGCCGAAGGTATCCAACTGACCGCGACCGCCTGCCTGGTCGCGGTTCCTCTCGGCATCGCATTCGGCTGGATCGGTGCGCTGACTCTGCTGTCACCGCTGACCGGATTCTTCGCTCCGTCCGTGCCCTGGTGGGTGATCATCTCCGTCGTCGCCGGCTCGCTTCTGGCGGTGCTCGCCGCCAGCCGTGGTCCGGCACGTGCGGCCACGTCGATCAGCCCCGTGGAAGCTCTCGAAGCGGTGTGAGGCTGGGCTCGAGTCCGTTCGGCTGCTCGACCGCTGAGCTGTCCTGTGCGCTGCTCGTCAGACTAAAGCAGACCTGCGGCGTCGATGTTTTGCCAGTTCCCGAAGGACCGACTCACCCGAGACGAAGACAGCCAACAGAGCGGTGAAGAAGCCGATGACCGGGACAGCGACGATCACACGCGGGAGAATGTAGTCGTCGAGGTACCCGAACCGGGCAAAAAGAGCATCGTTGACCATCGCCGCTGCAATCTCCGTCACGACGAGCACGGCGTAGGAGACGGCGATGAACCGGCCGAGAGGTCGACGTCGCAGAAAGAGCATGACGATCATGGCGATCAATGGTGCGAGCAAGATGTCGGACATGTCATGCAGACTGCGCATCGAGAAGAACGTGCCAGCTGAGAAATGGTGACCGGCAAAGAGGAAGTAGAACACCAGGGCGGCAGCGGGGATGAGAATGGCGACCACGATATTCACCCAGCCGCGGGTCAACGCGAAAGCATTGTCGTCTGCTTCTGTGGCGGTCATGGCTTCCTCTCAGGCAGCAAAGCTTCCTTGTTCCTCAATCGTCCACCACAAGCTCACCTGACACCAATCCACCCCCGCCGAGGTGGTTCTCAGCTCGGGGTGACCGTGCCGTTGCTGCCGTTGACGCTCACCGTCTGACCCGAGGTGAGACGGCTGGTGGCATCCCGGACAGCCATGACTGCGGGCAGGCCGAGCTCACGGGCCGTGACCGCACCATGTGAGAGCGCGCCGCCGCTTTCCGTGATCACGCCGCTGGCCTGGTAGAACAGAGCTGTCCAGGCGGGATTCGTGGTCCGAGCGACGAGGATCGCCCCGTCCGGGAAGGACGAGAAGTCCTCGGGACTGTGGACGACGAAGACCTCGCCCGTGACCTCACCGGGACTGCCGGCAGTTCCCTTGAAGAAATCACCGTCCGTGTCATCACCGACCTCGGGGGCACGACCGTGCTCCCATTCTGGAGTCCGCGCGACTGCTTCCTGATACCCGGCTTTGTTCTTCTCAGCGATCGCGCTCAGGCCAGCCAGAGCCTCGGCGGGGGAGCACTGCCCGTCGTCCGCGCAGGAAGGGGAGTGCTGCCCATCGTCCGCGTCGGCAGAGGCGCCGGCGGAAGCACCGGCACGGTCTGCCGTGTCTGCTGCACGGATCGCTGCGTCGAGGGGGTCATAGTTGATGAAGTAGACGTCCATGGGGTCGGTGAGGACACCCTGGTCGACGAGTCGCTGCCCCAGCTCGCGCAGAGCCCGGCGCATCGGCAGCGTCAGCCGCGTGGTCTGGTAATGCTCGAGATCATCCAGCGCCGTGTACACACGTGCCAGTCGGATGACTTCCTGGACCAGATAGCGCAGCTTCTCCGGGGCGGCATTGATCACTGCCCGCTCGGTCTCGGCCTGCAGGACCTTGCGCTCCAAGTCGGAGTCCGCCGAGGCGTTAGTGGCACGATCGGCGAGCAGACGGACCTGATCGAGGACGATGTGCGGGACTTCGATCCACGTCGGGTGGTAGGCATCGAAGTCGAGTTCACGGTGGCCGTGCTTGGCGAGGAAGGTTGCGAATTCGTCGAAGAATGCAGGGAAATCATCGAGGACAGCCATCCCCGCCTTTCCGGTGTGGCTGCGCAGAGTCGACACCAGCTCCGGATTGCTGCGAACAGTGCGCGAAAGCTCCCAGAGTTCGGCGTTGACCTGTGAGGTCTTCGTCTCCGTCGAGGCCAGCAGGCGTTCGAACACGACCTGCGCCGTCTCCTTATCCAAGGCCATCTCGAGCATGTGCGAGAGCGCGCCATAGAGAGTCTGCTGTGTCAGGGAGATCGCGATATTGGGGCGGAAGTACTCGGTTCCGAGGTCGCTGATGGCGATCACGTGATCCCACACCTGGGCCAGTGACTTGTCCTCCAAGGGTTCGTGGGAGAGCTTGCCGATGCCCATGAGATACGTGTCGAGATCACGCATCCACCGCACCGGCAGCTCCTGCACCCACCCGAACTGGGAGGCGATCTCCGGCAGGGATTCGGTGATGGTCTCGACGCTGGAGAGCATCTTCGTCGGCAGTCTGCCGGCGTAGAGGTCGACGGCCGTCTGGTTGCCGTAGATGTAGAAGTCGCGCATCACGAACCATTTGTCGTCAAAGGGCGGCAGACCCATGAGATCGAAGCTGTGGTTGAGCGAGTAATGGAATCCCGCCTCGACGAGGTCCCAGGTCAGAGGTGTGACCGGGGTGGGGAACCGTTCCGCGGATTCGTCCCTCGTCCACCGAGGTGCGACGCGGGTGATCGGACGAGACTGCAGCAGGAACAGGTCATCACCGCTGAAGGCCCACTCGATGTCCTGAGGGAAACCGAAATGGTCCTCCGCGAGCACCGAGAGTTCGGACACCGTTCGGGCCTGCCCGGCAGTCAGCGCGGGACGCATCCGCTGATCCTCGCCGAGGTGGACGACCGTCGTCCTGGCACTGTCGTGTCCGCCGTGATCGTCGTGATCGCCGTCGCTCACGTTTCGGGCTTCTGCCGGTTCGCCCATGACGAGGGCCTTCGGCTTGTCCGCGATCTCGGCAGCGACTTGGGTGCCGTCGGCGCGAGCGATGCGGAATTCGTCGACGGGCTCCTCCCCGCCGACGACGGTCTCGCCGAGGCCGAACGCGGCATTGATGAGAACCTCGTCCGTGTTGCCGCGCACGGGGTCCACAGAGAATGCGACCCCGGCCGACTCCTCCGCGCCGACGGCGACCATGAGCTGGACGACGACTGCCATCTTCGCATCGAGCTGGGCGACGCCGAGCTGCTGGCGGTAACGGAAGGCGTGCGGATTCCACAGGGACGCATAGCAATCGCGCACCGCCTCGGCGATGGCCTCGGTTCCGCGAACACCGAGGTAGGTGTCGTGCTGACCGGCGAAGGCCGCCCCGGGCAGGTCCTCCATCGTCCCCGAGGAACGAACCGCCACCGCCTGGCCGCTCAGCTCTGCCGCTTTCGCGGCCGCCTCGAACTCTGCGAGCCAGGTGTCGGGGACGGGTGTGCTGCGGATGAGGTCGCCGATCGCCTCGGCGGGATGCTCTGTGTCCATGAGCTCGCCGATCCGATCCTGCAGGGGGTGAACGAACTGCGCGTAGGCGTCGGCGGTGACGATGAAACCTCCGGGCACGGGCAGATTCTGCGCGGACTTCGCGAGGCTGGCGCCCTTGCCGCCGCTGGTGGAGAGTTCGGTGGCGAGAGGATCGGTGAAGCCGAGGGTGAGTGTCACGAGTGCTCCTAGAGATGTCTCAGGTGGGCCGAGTGCTGGTCGAGCAGGGTGCTGGCCGAGCAGGGTGCTGGCCGGTCACAGGCGGAAGCGGTTCAGGCCGAGAAGCAGCCAGCCGCACACCGCGCTGACGATGCCGATTCCGATGACCAGGGGCCAGAAGAACGCGGCAACGACGAGTACCGGTATCCAGACCATAACCGCTGCGAAGCCCCCGAGGAGGCGGAAGAATGTGACAGTATTGCGACCGTCCGCGCGCGTTCCCGCAATGGCAGCTGCCGCCAGCACCGGGGCGAAGAGCCACATCAGTCCGATCCCGACCCAGCGCAGAGCAGTGGTGGCGTGAGGCTGGGGACCGAGCTTCTCCGCATCGCTGACCGCCTCCGCGCCGCCGGCGGCCTGTGCGTCGTGGTTCGTTTCCGCCTCGCCCTGGCGCTGCAGGTCCAGAAATGCCTTCGCAAACGTGGCCGCTCCGCCCGCGGTCCTGCGGGCGACGTTGAGCGCCTTCGCTTGGATCCGGTCGAACGTCTCCTCGTCGGGACAGTTCACCGAGACCTCATCGAGTGCTGAGGCCATCGCCGAGGCGACCTCGGCCTCCCAAACGGACCGGTCCTGGCCATTGCGGGCCGGGATCGTGACAGACTTCCCGCGGACCACCTCGGCGCGGGAGCGGAACCGGTCGGGAGTCGAATAGAACAATCCGACCGGGATGACGTCCAGTTCAATGCCCTCTTCGAACAGGGTGCAGGCGATGCGGGCGGCTCCGGATTTGTAGGGCTGGGGTCGGTGGCCCCATTCGCTGCTGGCCTCGGGGAAGATTCCGAGCTCACCGCCTCGGCGGAGGTGGGCACAGCCGGCTTCGACCGGACTGGCCACTGAGGACGGATCGAGGTTGTAGCGCTCGACATCCTTGGTGCGCACGACGGGGATGCCGGCGATGAAGAGGCGCAGGAACCAGCTGCGGATGAGCTGGATCGAGATGAGGAACTGCGCTCGTGGACATGCGGCGAGCACCTGGTGTCCGTCGATGGCGCCATTGCGGTGGCTGGAGATGATGAGGCGCGGACGCTGGTTCGCGCTGTCTGCGGAGTCCACCTCGCTGAGGTCGAGGATGCGGATGCGACCGAAGTACAGGGTGCGCATGGCGGCGTTGATGAACCGGTGACCCCACCCCATGGTGGAATCAGGTTGCGGGGAGGCCTCCGACCGCTCAGTATTCGAGGACATCGCGCAGGTGTTCCAGATCCTTCCGCACTGCCTCGACGTCGCGCGCGAGTTCCTCGTCGCTGACATTCGGGAGGCGGTAGACGGTGAAGACGACCTCGCTGACGTCGTCGTTGTGGAGTATGCGCAACGGATTGTGCATGGCGGTGCCGTCGGGGAAGATCACGTCGTGGTCGAGGATCCCGAACTCGATGCCCGGGCGGAACTTGACCTCGACTTCTCCCATCGGCGAGTCGGTGACCCAGCGGCCGGCCTCATTGCGGATGCCATTGCTCAGGCCGGCCGCCCAGTGCGGGAGGTTCGCCGGGTTGCCGGCGAAGACCGCGATATCGGAGGGGTCCCGGCGGATCGTCTGCGAAACGTGCTGTGCGTCGAAGCTCATGACCCCAGTGCACCACAGCTGCAGCGATCCGACCAGCGGCGGCGGCCTTGCTGCCCAGCAGCGATCCGACCAGCGGTGGCGGCCTCGCTTGCCTGGTGGCGGCCTCGCTGCCCAGCCGTGATCTCGGTGCCCAGCCGTGATCTCGCTACCCGGCGGCGACCTCGCTGCGCAGTTTGTGCTTGAGCAGCTTGCCCGAGGGATTGCGGGGGAGCTCTTCGGTGATGATGACCTCTCGGGGCAGCTTGTAACGCGCAAGCTTGTCAGCCAGATAGTCACGCAGTTCCTCGACGTCGAATGGCTGACCATCGGCGGTCGTGATGAACGCGACGATTCGATCGCCCCACTCGGCATCCGGCTTCGCCACCACTGCGACATCGGCAACCCGCTCATGAGCGATGATGGCCTCTTCGACCTCGAGGGAGTAGACGTTCTCTCCGCCGACGATCATGACGTCCTTGCTGCGGTCGACGATGAAGAGGTAGCCGTCCTCGTCCAGCGTTGCGATATCGCCGGTCTTGTACCAGTCGCCCTCGAACGCGGCTTTCGTCGCCTCGGGGTTGTTGAGATATTCGCGCATTCGGGTGTCACCGGTGAACCAGATCTCGCCGGTCTCGCCCGGACCGGCATCTGTGCCGTCGGCCTTGACCACGCGCATCGCATTGCCGACCATCGCCGTTCGTCCGACCGATCCGGCCTTGCGCAACTGGTCCTCCGGCCTGAGCATGCAGCCGGTGGGCCCCATTTCGCTCATTCCGAACAGGTTGAAGAATTGGTCGGTGCCGTAGGCCTCGATGAGCATGGCCGCGGTCGACCGGTCGATGGGCGACCCGCCGTAGTTCCAGCGCCGGATGCTGGAGAAATCATAGTCTGCGAATTCGATGCCGAGCTTCTTCGCCGTCATCACCGGTGCGACATAGGCGATGGTGGGGCCGAAGAAGGTGGTGATCTTCTCCTCGGCGATGATCGTCATCGAATCCACCGGATGGAATGTACGCTGGAGCACGATTGTGCCGCCGGTGAGGATAGTGGGCATCAGGCTGATGTTCAGTGGAGCCGAATGCCAGATCGGCATGCAGATGAGATATCGGTCGTCGCTGCGATAGCCCATGTTGAGGTTGATGAGGGTCGCGACCTGGGAGATGTTGCGGTGCGAATGCACGCACCCCTTGGGTGAGCTGGTGGTCCCCGAGGTGTAGAGGATCTGTGCCACGTGTTCGTCCGTGAAGTCACCCGGTACGCCGGGTTCGGCCGCCGCCAGCTGAGAGTCGAAGCTGCCCGGTGCCGCGGATTCGGTCTCCAGCCAGGTGATACCCGGGGCACCCGTGCGCGCCGTCTCGGCCAGCTCGGCGCTGACGATGCCCAGCTTCGCACCAGAGTGCTCGATCGTGTACTTGACCTCTGGAGCCTGCAGCTTGTGATTGACCGGAACGACGATGGCTCCCAGATACCAGGCGCCGAAGGCGGCGAAGACGAACCCAGGTACGTTGAACGTCATGATTCCGACGGCGTCACCAGCCACGATGCCGTTGTCCTCGAGCACGCGTGCCGCCTTGAGGGCGTGGTGGCGAAGCTCGGCATAGGTGTACCTCTCATCCCCATAGACCAGCGCTTCGTGATCCGGGTCGCGCAGGACGGTGGAATCGAGCATAGTACCGAGCTTCATTGCTTCTCCTTGTGACGAGTGCCATACTTTCAACAATTGAACCACGATTCATTTCTTTGGGGAAGGGCAGCCGTGGCCTATCGCAAAACTCCCAGAACTCGTGCCAAAGCCGAGCAACGACGTGCCCGGATCGAACGCGCAACCCACCATGTCATCGCCTCGGGCGGGTTCGCCTCGGCGAGCATTGCCGCTGTTGCCCGCGAAGCCGAGTGCAGCGCCGGCCTCATCTACACCTACTACGACAACCGCGACGAGCTGCTGGGGATCGTGTTCGCTCGAGCCGCTCGGCACGAACTCGCCGTGATCGAAGAGGCCGTCGGCGAAGCGGCGAGCGCCGCAGATGTTGTTCGCTCGGTCGTCGATGTCTTCATCCGTCGCGCGGTTGCCGGCCGCACCCTCGCCCACGCACTCCTGTTCGAGGAGGTCCCCGACACCGTGCAGATCGAGCGTCGAAGACTGCGGCGCGGGTACGTGGCCGTGATCGCCGAAGGCGTGAGCCACCGGTACACCGTCGAGGTGCCCGCCGAGGTGGTGGCCAGGTCCGTGGTCGGATCCATCTCCGAAAACCTCGTTGACTTCCTCGACCCCGACCGGGCCCCTCCAGACGCCTCTGAGGTCGAATCACTCATCACCGCACTGTCCACATTCGCGCGCACAGCCATAGGAGAACAATGAATCACACACCAGTGACCCAACCCGGCACAACAGCTACGCACACAGTCTTCAACCAGGCCCCACCTCGGAGGGACATCAACGAATTCAGCCTCAACACTGCCCTCCTCGAGGCCGTGGACAGATACGCGCCCCACGCGTCGACAGTTGAGCTCGAGCGCATCGGGGGGCTGGTCGGCAGCGCGGATTTCATCAATGATGCGCGCCTGGCCAATGAGCACGGTCCGGAGCTGGAGACCCACGATGAGTGGGGCAACCGCATCGATGCGATCGACTTCCATCCTGCCTATCACCGCATCATCGGCGAAGCGCTGCGCAGCGGAGCACACTCACACGCCTGGAACCACCCTGGACAGGGGGCGAATGCGGACCGTGCAGTCAGGTTCATGCTCTTCTCCCAGATCGAACCCGGCCATGCCTGCCCGGTGTCGATGACCCATGCGGTCATCCCGTCTCTGCAGGCAGACCCGAAGCTGGCTGATTTCTGGGTCCCGAAGGCCACCGCGAACGACTACGACCCCCGCCGCATCGACCCGGCCGAGAAGACTGCCGTGACCTTCGGCATGGCGATGACCGAGAAGCAGGGCGGATCGGACGTACGGGCGAACACCACGCGTGCGGTCCCGGACGGCGATCGCTACCTCATCACCGGACACAAATGGTTCTGCTCGGCGCCGCAGTCCGATGCCTTTCTCGTCCTCGCCCACCTCGAGGAGGGGCTGAGCTGCTTCATCGTCCCGCGCATCCTTCCCGGTGGTGAACTCAACACGGTGCGGATCCAACGCCTCAAGGACAAGCTGGGCAACAGATCCAACGCCTCCTCCGAGATCGAATTCGACTCCACGACAGGATGGCTGCTGAGCCAGCCCGGCAAGGGCGTGCGCACGATCATCGAGATGGTGTCCCAAACCAGGCTCGACTGCATCCTCGGCTCCACCGCGGGCATGCGCCAGTCCGTGGCAGAAGCCGCATGGCACGCCCGAGGACGGGCCGCGTTCGGTGCGACGCTGATCGATCAGCCGCTGATGCGCGCCGTCATCGCCGATCTCCAGCTCGAATCCGAAGCCGCCACCTTCACCGCCATGCACCTGGCCTCCGTCCACGACGATGACAGCCCCGACGCTGCCGACTTCCGACGTCTGGCCACCGCTCTCGGCAAGTACTGGATCTGCAAGCGTGGACCCGAGCACGCCTACGAAGCGCTCGAATGCCTGGGCGGAAACGGGTACACGGAGGCCTTTCCGCTGGCACGCCGCTACCGCGAACAGCCGGTGATGGCCGTGTGGGAAGGGTCCGGCAACGTCATCGTCCTCGACGTGCTGCGCGCCCTGGGTCGTGAACCGCGAACGGCGAAGGCCTTCCTCGGCTTCCTCGAAACCGGGCTCGGCCGCCACCCGGACTTCGATGCCGCCTATGAGGGGCTTGCCGGTGCACTGCAAAGCTCGCTTGAAGCTGTGAGCAGCGGAGATTCTGCCAGAATCGCAGGTGCCCAGCGCAGCGGCCGAGTGCTGGTGGAGAAGATGGCGCTGCTCATGCAGGCCACGATCCTCTTCGAGTCCGCCCCCGCCGAGGCGGCCGCCGGGTTCGCGTCGGCACGCTTAGGTCCCAACCGGGGTCGGGAATACGGTGCCCTGCCCAGCGACGTCGACATCGACTTCCTCGTCGAACGAGCCTGAGTCAGCTCACGAAGTTGGGGCCGAGTCAGTTCAGGTGTGTCGATTCGGCCGCCTGCGGGAGGGCCGGGTCAGTCTCTGCGGTGGGCGGATCGGCAGCGGCGCCGGTCGAGCCGGAGGTTGCGCGAGCGGATCCTGCGTATGCGCATCGCACACTCCGGCGGCCCGTGGAAGTTCGGACGAGGAGTACGTCTGAGACTGGGCGGTGCAGCATTGTGTTCGTCAGGCTCCCAGTCCTCGTCGCGGCGCTGCCCGAATTCCGAGCGGTCGATGAAGGCTTGGAGCTCGGTGATGAGCTTCAGCTGGAGGTCGTCGACCGAGTCGATGCCCTCGGAGTACTCGAGGGGGATGTCGACGGACTCCCAGTTGGCGACGACCCTGACGATCCATTTTCGTGTGTCGGCCGGGTCGTGATTCATTCCGTAGCCGTCCCATTCGTCGTTGGCGAACATGCCGAGAACGACCGGAGCGATGACCTTGTTGAGGAGGAACTCTTCCGTCAATTCGGTGTTGTCCATGTCTCCCACCATAGAACTGTCCGCTCCTGATTTCTCGGAGACGCACGGCCACGTGCGACATTGTGTCGACGGTTAGACTGATCCGATGCCCCGCAGTCCGCTTCCGCCTCGCGAAGGAATTTCGGCGACCTCGCTGCGCGCTCCCGGTGGAAAGTCGACGCACGACAAGAACCATCTGCCGGTCCCGGACACCATTGGTCAGTGGCTGGAGGACGAATTCCCCGAAGCCACTCCCGAGGCCCGTCGCAGCCTGTTGACGACCGGAGACATGCGCAATGGCGCCGGAGTGCCGGTGGCATGGGATGATGCTGTGGAACCGGGCGGCTTCTACTTCTTCCACCGTCCGGTCCCGCCAGAAGAACGCATTCCGTTTGAGATCTCAGTTGTGTTCGAAGACGATGAACTGCTCGTCATCGACAAACCGCACTTCCTGGCGAGCACTCCCAACGGACGTTTCGTACGCGAATGCGTCGTGACCCGGGCTCGCACGGATTTCAATCAGCCCGAGCTCGTGGCCATCCACCGCCTCGACCGTGTCACCGCCGGACTGCTCATCCTGTCGAAACGACCTGAGACCCGTGGCCGATATCAGAGCCTGTTCCAAGACCGGTTGGTCGACAAGACCTATCGCGCCCTGGCACCCATGCCTCCCGCAGGCATGGAGCTTCCCGTCGTTGAGGAATCGCGGCTGTACAAGCCGCGCGGCGGCCGTCAGGTTCTCGAAGTCGAGGGTGAACCCAACGCATTCAGTCACATCAGCCTGCTGCGTGAGCGCGAACTCGGGTCCGGGTCAGAACCTGTCGGCGAGTACGAGCTTCGACCATTGACGGGCAAGACCCACCAGCTGCGCGTCCACATGAACTCCCTCGGGTTGCCCATCCTCGGCGACCCGGTCTATCCCGTTGATCTCTCCCCGGACCCCTACGACTTCAGCTCACCGCTGCAGCTCTTGGCCGCCTCGATCGAGTTCGACGATCCACTGACCGAAGTCCCACGACGTTTCGAATCCACGCTGAACCTGGGGGAGACGCGACTTTGCCCATGAACGGCGGGGACACGGTAGCCTGGTGATATGAGCCCACACGCACCCGGATGTACCTCAGAGGCGATCGTCGCCCTGGTCCGGTCCCGAATCACGACCGGCGAATACCCTGCCGGCAGCCCGGTCCGGGATGGTGCGTTGGCGAAGGAGCTCAACGTCTCGCGCAACACCGCACGCGAATCCCTGAGCCTGCTCCGTCACGCCGGTCTGCTGACCCAGGAGACGAACCGCGGCTTCTTCGTCCGCACCTTCGACCTCGACGAACTCAAAGACCTCTACCAGGCCCGACGCGTCTTCGAGATCCGTGCCGTCCAGGAATCACAGGATGCCACCGACGAGGCGATGAACCGTGTGGAAGCATCCGTCGTCAAAGCCGAAAACGCACCGAACAATGAGAGCTGGTCCGACGCACAGGAACACTCCGCCTCATTCCACCAGGCAATCGTCGGCCTGCTCGGCTCCCCGATGCTCGACGAGTTCTACATCAACCTCATGGCCCGCCTCTCAACGACGTTCGCCCGTTCGAATGAGCCCGGGAAGTACCACTCCCACTGGGCGAATCCGCACCGCGACATCTTGGAGAAGATGCGTTCGGGGGACCGTCACGGAGCCGAAGGGCTCCTGCGCATCCACCTCGATGACTCGGAAGCCTCGACACTCGACCTGGCGCGCTCGGTCGGCGAAGGTCGCTGACTGCAGCCGCCTCGGCGGTCGGACCGCAATGCTGATGTCGGCAGTCTCACAGTGCTCGGTACTTGAAACGCTAGATAAGCGATGTATGTCTTCGGTAGCATTGAGCCACCGTACTCACCGCGTCGAAAGGCTGTACCCATGGGGATTCCCGAGCAGGAAACACAGGCCGCAAACGATCCGTTCTCGCTGACGGGCCTCACGTATGACGATGTCCTCCTCCTGCCCGGTGACACCGATGTCATCCCCTCAGAAGCTGCCACCACCACGCGTCTGACCAAAGAGATCGAACTCAACATTCCGCTGGTCTCGGCCGCCATGGATACCGTGACCGAGTCGCGACTGGCCATTGCCATGGCCCGCATCGGCGGACTGGGCATCATCCACCGCAACCTGTCGATGGAAGACCAGGCGGCCCAGGTCGATTACGTCAAGCGCTCCGAATCCGGAATGATCAACGATCCGCTGACGATCACCCCCGAGAAGACGCTGGAAGAACTCGACGAGATCTGCGGAAGATACCGGATCTCCGGACTGCCCGTCGTCGACGAGGACAACGTGCTGTTGGGCATCGTGACCAACCGCGATCTGCGCTTCGTCACCCGCAGCGAATTCCCGACCCGCACCGTCGCCGACACCATGACCCGTATGCCGCTGGTCACCGCACCGGACGGTGTGTCCGCGGAGAAGGCCTTCGAGCTGCTCGCCGAGCACAAGGTCGAGAAGCTGCCGCTCGTCGATGAGAACAACGTCATCCGGGGGCTCATCACCGTCAAGGACTTCGTCAAGACAGAGGAATACCCGCTGGCCACGAAGGACGACGAAGGTCGCCTGCGCGTGGGTGCGGCCGTCGGATTCCACGGCGATGCCTACGAACGCGCGACCCTCCTCGCCGAGGCGGGTGTCGATGTCCTCGTCGTCGACACCGCCAACGGACACGCCCGCGGTGTGACCGACATGATCAAGAAGATCAAGGCCGATCCGGCATTCGCCAACGTCCAGATCATCGGCGGAAACGTAGCCACGAAGGAGGGCGCACAAGCCCTCATCGACGCCGGTGCTGACGCCATCAAGGTCGGTGTCGGGCCGGGCTCGATCTGCACCACGCGTGTGGTGGCAGGCGTCGGTGTCCCGCAGGTCACCGCCATCTACCTCGCCGCCCAGGCCGCCCGCGCGGCAGGTGTGCCGGTCATCGCCGATGGCGGACTGCAGTATTCGGGTGACATCGCCAAGGCCATGGTCGCCGGTGCCGACACCGTCATGCTCGGCTCCCTGCTGGCCGGCTGCAGCGAATCACCCGGTGAGCTCATCTTCATCAACGGCAAGCAGTACAAGGCCTACCGCGGCATGGGATCCCTGGGAGCCATGGCCCCACGTCAGGGCAAGTCCTATTCGAAGGACCGCTACTTCCAAGACGATATCGACACAGACACCGACCTCATCCCCGAGGGCATCGAGGGCCGTGTGGCCTACCGCGGACCGCTTAAGCAGGTTGCCCACCAGCTCACCGGGGGGCTGCGCCAGTCGATGTTCTATGTCGGTGCCCCCACGATTGAGGAGCTCAAGGCCAAGGGCAAGTTCGTCCGTCTGACAACTGCCGGGCTCAAGGAGAGCCACCCGCACGACATTCAGATGACCGTCGAAGCCCCGAACTACGTGGTGAAATAGGGGTCCCGCCCGACCGTCAGCGGCCGTGGTTCCTGCCTCCAGTGCAGGGACTACGGCCGTTTTCACTGTCTCAGGATGTCAGACGAATCGCCCGTATGTGACGAATGCCACGTGCGGATCTTCGGGTCGCGGACGCCTGTCGTCAATGGTGCGATTGTCCGCCCGAGTGTTGACGAGGGTGCCTCCGGGCTCCGGCGGGGTTACTTGTGTAGTCGGAAAACCACAGCACCCCTCGCCTTGTTTCTCGTGTTTCTTAGGGTAGGTTTCCCTAATGTAGTCCGGCCTTACCGGACCGTGAACCGAAGGAGGCAACCCTACCGCTATGACTTCACTGCTCTCTGACACACTCGGATCTGACGCTCAGCCGGCACCGATCAAGGCCGCCCCGCTGAACGACGCGCTGCTGGGGGCCCACAGTGCCGACGCCTACGCCGAGCTCATGCACGAGGTCGTCGACGCACTCGCCCAGCTCTTCACCGAGGTCGACGCACCCACCTCGGCGAATGACCGCACCCGCCTCGAGGCACGGGTCGCAGGCTTCGATCTCGACGGTCAGGGCATCGGCAACCTCGCCGCCCTGCGTGAGGCCGATGATCTCTACGCCCGCAACGCCGTCTGGTTCCACCACCCCAGCTACGTCGCCCATCTCAACTGCCCCGTCGCCGTCCCCGCCGTCGCCGCCGAGGCGATGCTCGCGGCCATCAACACCTCCGTCGACACCTACGACCAGTCCGAGGTCGCCACGCTTATGGAACGCCGCCTGGTCCACTGGGCCAGCCGCCATGTCGGCTTCGCAGCTGGCGACGGGATCTTCACCTCGGGTGGAACCCAGTCGAACCTGCAGGCACTGTTCCTGGCCCGGGAGAACGTCCTGCGCGCCCACGGCGACTCGACCCGCCGCGACTTCCTGTCCCGACTGCGGGTTCTCGCGACCGATCAGACTCACTTCTCGATCTCCCGCGCCGCGTTCATCCTCGGACTCGACGCCGAGGCGGTCGTGACCGTTGACACCGATGCCACCGGTCGGATGGACGTCGAGGCGCTGGCCCAGCTTCTGCGCGACATCGACGACACCGGCGGGATCGTCATGGCCGTCGTCGCCACGGCCGGGACCACCGACCTCGGCGTCATCGACCCGCTGACCTCCATCGCCGAAGTCTGCGGGGCATCGAACGTGTGGATGCACGTCGACGCCGCATACGGCGGGGGACTGCTGTGGGCACCGCAGCGAAAACATCTGCTCGCGGGAATCGGACGAGCCACCTCGGTGACGATCGATTTCCACAAGACCTTCTTCCAGCCGGTGTCCTCGAGCGCACTGCTGGTGCGCGATGTCGCCCTGTTCGAACCGACGATTCATCACAACGACTACCTCAACCCCGAAGCCGAGGCCCACAGCGCCGAGGCCGAACCGAACCAGGTCGACAAGTCCCTGCAGACGACTCGCCGCTTCGACGCACTGAAACTGTGGACGACGCTGCGCGCCCGCGGCTCGGACGAGATCGGGACCATGATCGACACCGTGTGCGACCTGGCCGCCGAAGTCCGCGAGCTCCTCGAGACTCAGCCGGACTTCGAGGTGCTCGGTGCCTCGGACCTGAGCACGGTCCTGTTCCGATTCGTGCCCGCGACCGCACGCGGCCGAGAGACAGACAGTGCCGCCGCCGACGAGTTGGTGCCGATGATCCGCCGCGTCCTCTTCCGCTCCGGACGCGCAGCTGTGGCCCGCACCACCATCGACGGCACGCCCTGGCTCAAACTCACCCTGCTCAATCCCGACACCACGGTCGATGACATCACCGCCGTGCTCGACCTCGTCCGCGCCACCGGCCACGGCATCCTCGCCGGCAGGCATCTGGAGAGCACAACGACAGAAGGAGGTGGTGCATGAGCGCGCCCGACACACACATCCACGACCTCGTCGGCATCGGCATCGGGCCCTTCGGACTGGGCTTGGCCGCGCTGTCGGACCCGCTGCCCGACGTCGACGCCGTCTTCCTCGACCAGCGCGAGGAGTTCCGCTGGCACCCGGGCATGATGATCGAGGGCGCGACGATCCAGGTGCCGTTCCTCGCCGACCTCGTGACAATGGCCGACCCCACCTCCCGCTTCTCGTTCCTGAAGTTCCTCAAGGACAGCGGCCGGCTCTACCCCTTCTACATCCGCGAATCCTTCTCGCCCCTGCGCGCCGAATACGATGAGTACTGCCGCTGGGTCGCCGCACAGCTGGAGACGCTGCGCTGGAACCGCACCGTGACCTCGGTGACCCGCGATGACGACATCTACACGGTCACCGCCGAGGTGACCGATGGCTCCGGTCGAGCGCTGAGCACCGAGTCCTACCGCGCTCGCCACCTGGTCCTCGGTGTGGGCACCGAACCGGTCCTGCCCGAAGCCCTGCGGAACTTGGAAGCCGAGCAGATCCTGGAAGCCGAGCAGATCCTGGAGACCGAGCAGCACCTGGGATCGGTGGGCGCTGGCCCGGTCATCCACACCTCGCAGTACCTCGACCACAGGGAAGAGCTGCTCGAGAGCGGATCCATCACGATCGTCGGCAGCGGACAGTCGGCCGCCGAGATCTACCGGGACCTCATCGACGACACCGAGGCCAGGGGAGTCCGCCTCGACTGGCTGACCAGGTCGCCGCGGTTCTTCCCGATGGAGTACACGAAGCTGACCCTGGAGATGACGTCCCCGGAATACACGGACCACTTCCGTGCCCTGCCCGATGACCTGCGCGAACAGCTCGGGCGCGAGCAGCGGACCCTGTACAAGGGCATCAGCGCAGACCTCGTCGACGACATCCACGACACCCTCTATCGACTCAGCCGCGGCGGCAGGAAGCTGCGCACCCATCTGCTGGCCGAATCGGAACTGTTGGCTGCCGAGCGCGACGCAGAGTCCGGAGACTACGTTCTGCGCTTCCGCCACACCGCCTTGGACAAATGCTTCGAACGGCGCAGCGGAGCGGTGGTCTCCGCCACCGGCTACAGATCTCAGGTGCCGGCCTTCCTCGCCCAGCTGGGCGACGAGATCCGCCTGGATGGCAGGGGTCGCCTCGACGTCAGCCGCCACTACACCATCAACGACGCCGGCACTGTCCACGTCCTCAACGGCGAAGAGCACACCCACGGAGTCACCGCCCCTGACCTGGGCTTCGGCCCCTGGCGGGCATCGGTCGTGCTCGCACACGTGACCGGGCGCGAACCGTATCCGATCGAGCGCTCGATCGCGTTCCAGACATTCGGCCTTCCCGAGGACGGAACACCGGACGGCGAGCCGCTGAGCACCCAGGACGACTTCGACATGAACTTCGACTTCGCCGACACCGGCGACAAGGAGATGACGCACGTATGACCACCGAACTCATCAACGACGCAGCCACGATCGCCGCGACCGTCGCCGCAGGATCTGCAGCCACTCCAACGGTGGACATCCGCGCGATGGACCCGGTTCGGGACTCCGCGAATATCCACGCATGGCTGACCCACCCACGAGCCCACTATTGGCAGATGACCGATCTCGACGAGTCCGGAATCCGCGACTACCTCGGCGGTGTGCACGATTCCGCCGATGACAACGGATGGGTGGGCGCTGTCGACGGGATCGACTGCTTCTACGTCGAAACCTACGTGCCCTCCACACTGATCCCGCACGACGTTGTCCCCACCGGTCCCGGCGACATCGGAATGCACCTGCTCGTCGCACCGCCCGACGGCGACGGAGTGCGCGGACTCACGAACCGGATCATGGCCGAGGTCATCGACTTCTGTCTGCACCCGAGCGAACAGGGCGGCCGAGGCGGACGCCGAGTCATCGTCGAACCCGATGTGAGGAACACGGCCATCCTCGAGAAGAACCGGGCGGCAGGCTTCAGTCCGGTGCGCGAGGCGACCATCATGATGGGGGAGGAGCGGAAACGCGCCCTGATCAGCATCTGCACTCACGAGGACTTCGAGTCCAGTGAGCTGATCGCAGTCCTGGACCGTGACGAGAGTGCAGGCATGGCGGACACCGCCTCGCGGGGCGTGAACACTGCTGCCGGTCACGCGGACTCTGTTGCGGACGAGGCCACGCTTGCTGCCTACTCCCACCTCAATCGCGACACCTTCGCGGTGGCCCAGCGCCACCTCGTGGCCAAGGCTCTGTCCGAATTCGCCCACGAACGCCTCATCGCACCGATCCGAGCCACCGGCCCGGATGCCGGTCCAGAGACTTGGGAGCTGCGGATCGACGACGCCGGAGCGGGAAAGACTGGATCACAGAAGGCCGGAGCGAAGGACGCTGACGCCGTCACGTACTCGTTCGCCGCCCGAGTCCTGCCGCTCGAGCACTGGGTGATCGACGAAGACAGCATCACCCGCCGCCGAGGTGACACAGAGCTTGGTCTTGACGCACAGGAGCTCGTGATCGAACTCCACGACGCGCTCGGCATCCCTGAGAATCTCATGTCGACCTACCTCGAGGAACTCGCCTCGACCCTGGCCAGCAGCGCGTTCAAACTCGCCGAGGCGGTCGAGGGTCAGCGCCCGGACTCCACAGACCTCCTCGACGCCGACTTCCAGACCACCGAGGCGGCCATGACAGAGGGCCACCCAGGCTTCATCGCGAACAACGGGCGCATCGGATTCTCCCTGGCCGATTACCGCCGCTGGGCCCCGGAGACCGGCCGCACCACATGCATCGAGTGGGTCGCGGCGACCCGCGAACACAGCCAACTCTCGCTCGGCGAAGGCTTCGATGAAGCGACACACCTCGACTGGGCGCTCAGCACCAGCGAACGTGAACTCTTCGACTCCAGGATCCGGACGGCCGGACGGAACCCAGAGGACTTCCACCTGCTGCCGGTCCACCCCTGGCAGGCCGATCACCGGCTCGCGATCACCTTCGCCGCCGATATCGCTCGCGGTGACCTGCTGCCCCTGGGATCGGGTCTCGACGAGCTTCAGCCGCAGCAGTCACTGCGCACCTTCTTCAACCAAACACGGGCCGACGCCCCGTATGTGAAGGTGGCGCTGGCCGTGCAGAACATGGGCTTCCTGCGTGGACTGTCCCCGAAGTACATGCGCGATACACCGGCCATCAACGACTGGATCGCCGAGCTCGTCGGCTCCGATCCCACCTTCGGGCAGGCAGGTTTCCGGGTTCTGCGCGAACGCACCGCACTCGGCTACACCGGCGACGTCTACCACCGCACCCAGGAGACGAATCCGCACCGGAAGATGCTCGCCGCCCTCTGGCGAGAGAACCCGCTGACCGTCATCGACCCTGGTCAGAAAGTCATCACCATGGCGGCACTGCTGCACCGCGACCATAGGGGAGTCGCCTTCGTCAGCGAGCTCATCCGCGCCTCAGGCCAGGCACCCGAGGGCTGGGTGCGCTCGTACCTTCGCGCCTATCTGCACCCGCTCGTCCACGCTCTGCTGGCCCACGATCTGGTGTTCATGCCCCATGGTGAGAACCTCATCCTCATCCTCGATGACAACGTCGTGACCGGTGCCTTCATGAAGGACATCGGTGAGGAAGTCGCCGTCCTCGGCAAACGTGGTCTGCCCGACGATGTGGAGCGCATCCGCGCGCTGGTTCCGGGGGAGGAGAAGGCGCTGTCCGTGTTCACGGACATGTTCGACGGGGTGCTGCGCCACCTCGGCGGGATCCTCGATTCCGACGGTGTGCTGGGTGCGCAGAAATTCTGGTCTCTTGTCGCCGAGGTGCTCGACCGTTACGAGACCGAACATCCCGAACTCGCCCGCGGGCTCGCCGACGATGTCGACCTGAGAGCCGAACGATTCGCTCACTCGTGCCTCAACAGGCTGCAGCTGCGCAACACCGTGCAGATGGTCGACATCGGCAACCAGGCCGAATCGCTGCTGTACGCAGGAACGATGAGGAATCCTGTGGCGCGGACGCTTCCGCTGGCGGACTGATCAGGCAGGAAATCACATTCGCCGAGGTGGGCGCAGGCACACAGCGCCCACCTCGCTTTCGGGGGGTCGGGGGTCGACGGGATGGGCGCTTCCATGGTGCGATGACAGTGTGAAGACACCAGGAAAGAAGCAGACTCCCGCGAGCGAGGCTGCGCAGGAAGAGACAAACTTGGTAGGCAGGATCGCACTGCTCGAGGCGCTCTGTGCCGCTTTGGATCGGCGCCGAGAGGTGATTGAGGTGCTCGAGGCTGCAGAAGATCCGGACAGTGCTGTGCGGTCGATGCAATCCACGCTTGATCTCAAGCCCGAGGAGGCACGGGCAGTGCTCGATATGCAGTTGCTGCGTCTGACAGCCGCTCAGCGGGAAAAGACTGCTGCAGAGCTGGCCGAGGCCCACCTTCGCCTGCACACGATGCGGCAAGAGTCGGCGGAGTGATGGCTTGAACTCCGGATAGGCCGTACCGTCGATTCGCCGGACGGTCAGCGTTCTCTCGAATTCCAGCGGCTATCATCATTCCTATCGGTCGCCTGCACGGGACCGCTCAGCAGTTCGAGGAACTCCCGACTCAAAGGTGTGGTCATGGCGAAGCAGAACGATCGGCCGACTCTGGCCACGGTCGCTTCGCGCGCAGGAGTCAGCATCAAAACGGCATCTCGGGTGCTCAACGGCGAAAAGCATGTGGCCGCGTCCACCGCCGAAAAGGTCGAGGATGCCGCCGCTGAACTTGGATTCCGCCTCAATTCCACCGCCAGGCGTCTGCGTGCCGGCGGCCGCTCGCCCTACATCGGTGTGATCATGAGCGACGGCGATGATCCGTTCCAAGGCCGCCTCTTCGCTCTGCTGGAGGCCGAGTTGGGACGAGCCGGTCTGCGCCCAGTCGTGACCGTCACGACCGACGACCCCGAGCGTGAACGCGCCTTCCTCGATGAGTGCCTGGCCAATGACATGTCAGGAATCTGCGTCATCCGATCGCATCCGGAAGCGGCACGGTTCTACGCCGAGGCAGCCTCCGCTGACGTGCGCATCGTGTCCTTCGACCCCACAGCAGCAGGACCCGGTATCGACCTCATCGCCGGTGACGAGGAACGTGTCGGCAGGCTCGCCGCCCTCCAGCTCCTCGACCACGGGCACATCAGCATCGGCGTCATCGGCGATCACTCGACGAGCCCGATCACCGCCGACAGGCTGGCCGGAATCCAGTCGGCATTCGCCGGACGTTCGGACGTCGGGTGGCGGGCCTACATGCAGGAGGACGCCCGCGACCTGGCCAGTGCGAAGAACGTCGTGGCCGCCTGGCTGGGGTCCCGCAGCGCACCGAGCGCCCTGATCACCCTGTCAGCGACCTTGACCCAGGGCGCCATCGACGCCTGCCGGCGTCTTGACCAATGGCCGGCGCTGGTGGGCATCGACGATTTTCCCACCGCGCATCTGCTGGACGTGACTGTGATCGACCGCGATATCGGTTCCATGGCCGCCGAGGCGGTCCGACGGCTGCAGGGGGCCTCCTTTTCCGGGCCTGACGCTGGTGCGGGGCACGGTTCCGACGGTGCTGTCGGCAGCGGCCCCTCGCCTCGGCGATGGATTGTTCCGGTCCACATGATCGCCCGTGGCAGCGGTGAAGAGCCCCCTGACAAGTGACGCTGTGCGGAGGCACGTCCGACGGAACTTTTTCGGCGAAACAGTTGACACAGAGCCTCGATCAGCGAATTATATTGAACAGCCTGACAACGTTGTCAGAAAGATTGAAAGGTTCATGATGAGGCAAAACCTGCAGTCCCGCAACAATTCGTCCCGGAAGAAGTGGGCCCTCCTCGGTGCCTCGGTTGCTATCGGCGCTCTCGCGCTCAGCGGCTGTGGGAGTCAGAAGGGTCAAGGCAACGCGGAAGCCGACAGCGGCAGCTCAAGCGGCGACGGTGACGTCACCATCGCCTTGCTGCTCCCGGAGTCCAAGACCACCCGCTACGAATCACTCGACAAACCGAACTTCGAGAAGTACGTCAAGGAAGCCAATCCTGACGCGAAGGTCAAATACAGCAATGCGAACCAGGACGCGACTCAACAGCAGCAGCAGTTCGAAGCCGCGGTGACCGAGGGAGTCGACGCCATCGTACTCGACCCGGTCGACGCCTCGGCGGTGGCATCGGCACTGTCGAAGGCCGAAGCCAAGAAGATCCCGGTCGTCGCCTACGACCGCTTCTTCGAAGGTGCGAACTACTACACGTCGTTCGACAACAAGAAGATCGGCAACCTCCAGGGCCAGGCCGTCCTCGACGGGCTCAAGGCCGAGGGGACGGATCCGACATCGGGCCCGGTGTGGATGGTCAATGGTGATCCGAAGGACCCGAACGCCGCCGATTTCAAGGCCGGTGCCGAAGAGACGCTCAAGGACGCAGGCGTCGACATCGCAGAAAGCCATGACACTCTCGACTGGAACCCGGATGATGCCCGCAAGTGGGTCGAAGGTCAGCTGCAGAGCGCAGAAGAGGAGCCGATCGCCATCTACGCGGCCAATGACGGCACTGCCGGTGGTGTTCTCGCAGCCACGAAGAAGGCTCGGGTCGAGCCCGTTGTCACCGGCCAGGATGCTGAGGTCGACGGTCTGCAGAACATTCTCAGGGGTGACCAGTACGCCACGATCTACAAGTCGATTCCACCCCAGGCGGAGTTCGCTGCGAATGCGGCTGTCGCGTTGGCCGGCGGCGAGAAGCCCGAGGGGTCAACGACCTACAAGGACACGCCGACGGACTTCGTCGAAGCCAAGGTCGTGACCAAGGACTCGGTCAAGGACATCGTGGGTGATCAGATCAAGGCCGAGGACATCTGCACCGGTGATGTGAAGAAGCTCTGCGAAGACGCCGGCGTCAAGTAGGGATCGGCGAGTAGGAACACATGAATTCTCACACCAATGATCCGGCACCCGCGAGTACGCGGGTGCCGGACCGCGGAGGCGAGACAGTCCTCGAGCTGCGCGGACTCAACAAACGATTCGGCGCGGTCCAGGCGCTGACCGATATCAACCTGAGCATCGGCCGCGGCGAAGTCGTCGGCCTCGTCGGTGACAACGGTGCCGGCAAGTCCACCCTGGTCAAAGTCATCGCCGGAGTCCACGCCGCGGATGAGGGCGAGATCATCCTGGAAGGACGGACGCAGAAGTTCGCCTCCCCGAAAGATGCCCAGAAGGCAGGGGTCGCCACGGTCTTCCAGGACCTCTCGCTGTGCGAGAACCTCGATGTCGTGGCCAACCTGTTCCTCGGACACGAGAAGACCCGGCGCGGTGTCCTCGACGAAGTCACCATGGAGGCGAAGTCGTGGGAGCTGCTGCACAGTCTGTCGGCGAAGATCCCCAGCGTGAGGGTGCCGATCGCGGCCCTGTCCGGCGGCCAGCGTCAGACGGTCGCGATCGCCAGGTCCCTCCTCGGCGAACCCTCGATCGTGATGCTCGACGAGCCGACGGCGGCACTCGGAGTCGCCCAGACCGCAGAGGTGCTCAACCTCATCGAACGGCTGCGCGAACGCGACCTCGGGGTGCTGTTGGTCAGTCACAATATGGCTGATGTGCAGGCCGTCTGCGATCGGGTCCATGTTCTGCGATTGGGCAAGGATGCCGGTGACTTCCCCGGCGACGAACGCACGGATGTGCTCGTCGCCGCGATCACAGGAGCCAGCGACAACGTCGTGACGCAGCGAGCAACCCGGCGGGGTGATCGCCGATGACCCGCAACTCGTTCATCACCGACGAACGCCTCACCAGCGAGGGCTTCATCGCCACGTTCGTGCGCAGGGTCAAGGAGGGCCAACTCGGCTCGTTCCCTGTGATCCTGGCGCTCATCGTCATCGTCATCGTCTTCCAATCGGCGAACAGCAATTTCATCTCGCCGGCCAACCTCGTCAATCTGTCCACGACGGTCGCCTACCTTGCGATACTGGCTCTGGGCATCAACCTCATCCTGCTCCTCGGTGAGATCGACCTCTCGCTTGCTCAGCTGGGCGGACTGGCGGCCTCGCTGCTGGGCGTGCTCGTGGTCAGACAGGGTGTGCATCCGCTCATTGCACTGGGCATCATGCTGCTGCTCGGCCTCGTGGTCGGCGCGGTCCAGGGGTGGTTCTTCGCCGTGGTCGGTATACCTGCCTTCGTCGTCACCTTGGCGGGACTGCTGGCCTACACGGGACTGACTCTGACGACGCTGGGCACGCAGAAGAACCTGTCGATGGCAGACTCGTTCGCCTTCGACTTCTCCAGCTTCTACTTCCCTGCCATCTGGGCGTATGCCTTCGGGGCGGTCGCGGTCATCGGCTTCGCTGCCGGGATCATCTATTCGAAGGTGCGTCGGGACAATGCGGGGCTCGAGAGTCCGAGCTGGACGTCAGTGATCGTGCGGGTGGTCTTCCTCGCCGCGATCGTGTTCGGGTTCCTCATCCTGGTCAATCAGGACTTCGGTCTGGCACTGCCCTTCCTCCTCATGATGACCATCGCCATCGGCATCGATCTGGTGCTGCGCAAGACGAAGTACGGGCGCTCGATCTACGCGGTCGGAGGCAAGGTCGAGGCCGCCAGGCGCGCCGGCATCCGGGTCACGTGGGTGCGCATCAGCGTGTTCATGGCGGCCGGTGTCCTGGCTGCCCTGTTCGGCTTCATCAAGACGGGCGTCACGACCAACGCCGGATCGACGCTGGTGAGCACGCAGGACCTGCTCAATGCGATCGCCGCCGCAGTCATCGGCGGCACCTCGCTGTTCGGCGGCCGCGGCACCGCCTGGGCCGCGGTTCTCGGTGCCTTGGTCGTCGGCGCGATCAACAACGGTCTCTACCTCATCGGCTTCAACTCCGATGCGCAGCAGATCATCACCGCGCTCGTCCTGCTCACGGCAGTCGTCGTCGACGCTCTGAGCCGCCGCGGGCAGCGCTACGTCGGACGCGGCTGAGGGCCGACGGCACTGCTTCCCATCCCGCCAAGATCGAGCGGACCACTTATCGTTGACGGGTCACACTACACGGTGGCCCGTCAACGATAAGTGGTCCGCTCGATGAGTTTCTTCCGTGGGCGGGGAGGCCAGCGGCAGTGACAACAGCTCCAGGGCCAGGCCAACAGCAGGGCGGGGCTCGCATTCCGGCTCGCCTCGCCTCGGCGGTGCTGATACAGTCGTGGGCAATGACATGGGGTGCCTGACACCGATCGCGTGAGGCTGAGAGAACACCCATCGAACCTGATCTGGGCCATACTAGCGAAGGGATCGTCATGGTTGACTTCGACCTGCGTTCTGCCAACGCACGACTGCGTGCGAGCAATCCACTCATCCAATGCATCACGAACACCGTCGTGCAGCAATTCAGCGCCAACGTGCTCCTGGCCATCGGTGCCGCTCCGGCGATGCTCGACCACGAGGCCGATGCCGCACAGTTCACCCGCATCGCCAATGGCCTGCTGGTCAACTTCGGTACGGCCACGAATCAGCAGTTCCTCGCCGCCGACGCCGCCATCGAGGCATCCGACGCTGATTCCAAGCCCTGGGTCCTCGACCCGGTGAGCATCGGTGCCGTCGATTTCCGGACCACACGGATCCACCGTGCAGCGAACTCCTCGCCCACCGCTATTCGCGGAAACGCGTCCGAGATCGCAGCCCTGGCCGGCGTAGGTCTGGGCGGGCGCGGCGTCGACTCCACCGATGAGGTCGATGCTGTGATTCCCGCCGCGGCCGAACTGGCGCGGACCACCGGGGCCATCGTCGCCGTCTCGGGTCCCAGGGACGCGATCATCGCCCACATCGACGGCGCTGATCATGTTGCCCGCATCGACGGGGGACATTCTTATATGCCGCTGGTCATCGGCACCGGATGCTCCCTTGGTGCAGTCACCGCCGCCTATCTCGACGGGGCAACGACCGCCTCGGCGAAGTTCGAAGCCGTCGTTGCGGCGCATGCGCACTTCGCTGTCGCTGGTGAGGCTGCTGCCGGCGGCGCCCAGGGACCGGGCAGCTATTCGGTGAACTTCCTCGACGCACTGTATGCGCTCACCGGCGAACAGTTGGCAACGGCTCGTGTGGAAGCCGCCACGATCGCAGGTTCAGCGAATATCGGTGCACAGTCATGAACACGGCAGCAGCAGGCCTGCAGGACGCAGACGCCCGTCTGGCCGGCATTGATACCCGCCTCTACCTCGTCACCGACTCGACCCAGTGCCGCGAAGCCGGACGCAGCGTCGCCGAGACTGTCCGCGAAGCCGTCGCCGGGGGAGTCGGGATCGTGCAGGTGAGAGACAAGGACATCGACGATGACGCCTTCTGCACCCTGACTCGCGAAGTCATCGCCGCCGTCGACACCGCAACGGCCGGCACGAAACGACGCGTGCCCATCGTGCTCAACGACCGGGTGGCCGTCGCCCAGCGACTCCTCATCGAGGACGTCGACGTCCACATCCACGTCGGACAGTCAGACACGCCCGTGCAGCAGGTGCGCGAACTCATCGGCCCCGAGCCCCTCATCGGATTGTCTGCGGCCAACGACGCAGAGTTCGCTGCCGCCCAGGACTCGGGAGCCGTCGACCTCCTCGGAATCGGGCCGGTGTACGACACCACGACGAAGAACGATGCACCCGTCGGGATCGGGCCCGACCGCCTCGGCGAACTGGTGCGTGAAGCGGGGCTTCCCGCTGTGGCCATCGGCGGGATCAACAACGATCGTGCCGCCGAACTGCGGGGGCGTGGTCTGATCGGGATCTGCGTGGTCTCGGCGATCTGCCGAGCCGAGAATCCGCGGGCGGCGGCCGAAAATCTCCTCGCGGAATTCGGTGACGGCAACCGGGAGGTGGGAGCATGACCACCAGGCCGCCCATCGCCCTGTCCATCGCCGGCACCGACCCCAGCGGGGGAGCCGGCATCCACGCGGACCTGAAGACCTTCACCGCCCGCGGGGTGCTGGGGACCACGGCCATCACTGCCCTGGTCGCGCAGAACACGCACGGAGTCTCGCGGGTCTACGGAATCGACGACGACTTCGTCTCGGATCAACTCGACAGCGTCTTGGGCGATATGCCTGTCGATGCCACGAAATCGGGAATGCTCGGCTCGCGCTCCCTCGTCGAACTCGTCGTCGCTCGCGCGGCCCAAGGCCAGCTGGGCTTCTACACGGTCGATCCGGTGATGGTCGCGACCTCCGGGCACCGCCTCCTCGAGGTCGATGCCGTCGAAGCCGTGCGTGACCACCTCTTGCCGGTCTCCGACCTCATCACCCCGAACCTGCCCGAGGCGGCGCTGCTGCTCGGTGATGATGTACCCGTGGCACAGACCCCGCAGGAGATGGTGGACCAGGCGATGGAGCTCGTCGATCGTGGCCCCCGAGCGGTGCTGCTCAAAGGCGGGCACGCCCTCGAGGGTGACGTCGCCGATGTCCTCGTCACCGCCGAAGGCGCGGTCACCGAGTTCACCCACCCGCGAGTCGAGACCCCGAACACCCATGGCACCGGATGCACATTGTCGGCCGCCATCACCGCCGAGCTGGCTGTGCTCAAGCATGAACGAGCAGTGGCCGAGGTGAGCTCGGATCTGCTCCACGAAGCCGTAGACAATGCGCTGGACTACCTGGCCCGCGCCTTGAAATCTGCAGCCGATTGGCAGGTCAGCCTCGACCCGGACGGCGCTCACGGGCCCGTCGACCACCAGGTCGACATCGTCCGTCGCTAGAACCATCAGTCACACACCCGGATCGGCGTGCTCGTCCGGGCATCGCACCATGACGCTTCGGGACCGCTGCGGTCCCTTGAGAACAGGAGACATCAATGACGACTGACTTTTCCGCAGGCCCCCAGACGACTCAGCTCTGGGACCATGTTCGTCCCATTGTCGAACAGATTGAGAACCTGCCGTTCCTGGGCCAACTGGCCGACGGCAGTCTGGACGTGAAGGCCTTCACGAACTACATCATCCAGGACGGCATCTACCTCACCGGCTACGCGAAGGCGATGTCATTCCTCGCCGCGGGCGCGATTGACCGTGATGAGTCACGATTCTGGGCCAGCTCCGCCGCCGAGGCGATCGCAGTGGAGGAGGAGATGCACGGCGAACTGCTCGCCGATTCCCGTCTGGCTGCAGCGCACGAAGAGCTCGTCACCAGCGGGGGCGGATTCAAAGCCTCACCCACCACCTTGGGCTATGTGTCCTACCTCGTCGCCACCGCGGCCAGCCGCTCCTACGGTGAGGGCGTGGCCGGAGTGCTGCCATGCTTCTGGGTGTACGCGCACATGGGCAAGGTGCTCGTCGAACGAGCCGGGCAGATGAGCGCAGATCATCCGTACCGGACCTGGGTGCAGACCTATGACTCACCCGAGTTCGATGAATCGACCCGGCAGGCTGTGCAGCTGCTTGAGCAGGAGCTTGCCACTGCCCCCGCCGAGGTGGCCGCTCGTATGCGTGCCACGTTCGAACAGGCCTGTGTGTATGAGCTGCACTTCTGGGCCTCGGCGCATGCGCTGCAGGGGTGGGAGGCTTCGGTGTTCGTTCCGCGCAGCTGAACGCAAACGACCGTGGGACGAATGGTGCGCTCAGTCGAGAGGTGTGAGCTGGCGGTAGAGAAGCCACAGGGCGGCGCCGACGATCGCGAGGAACACGAGCGTGGGCACGAACGTCAGTGCCTCCGGCATGGTTGCTCCCACCCGTAGGGTCATCACCAGCGACGAAGTCAGGAGAAGGGCCGTGGCACCCGCGGTGATCCGCAGGAACTCCATCAAGCAGGCGAAGAGATAGCCACGCTCGCCACGTTCCAACCAGTAGTCCTTGTGCGGAATGTTGACGAGACTCATCGGAAGCTTCTCCCAGATCCAGCGGATTGAGAGCAACAGTGGTACGCCGACGCCAACCGGGATCAGCACAGCCAGAGCCACCGCCTTCGAGGTCCAGTCGTCGGGCTGCCCTCGTGCCTTGAAATGACCCGGCACCTGGTCCGGAGCCTGAATCCAGAGCCACGCCGCGCTGGAGATGAACACGAGGATCGACAGCACTGCGAAGAGCAGAGCTGCGGAACCCGGACGTCGGTTCGGGCGCGGGACTGTTGAGGAAGGCACCTTCCCAGGTTAGGCAACTCGCGTCACCCAGCCAACTGTGTGCGCTGTCAGAGTGCGCGGTGAATACGTGGACTCAAGCGGCTCAGGCGCGGTGGCCCTCGGGAGGATCGTCAGCGATGCCCTGCATCGGTCCCAGAGACCCCAGAGCATGAAAACCGCGACGCAGCGTAGTCCACAGGAGTACGTGGTCGACTTCCATCAAGGGAATTCGGTCATGTCGCGGGCAGGCAAATCGTCCGACGAGGAACACGATCGTTGTGAAACACACACCGATGATGAAAAGCACAAGCAGATCCATGACGGCCTCCTCACACCCGACTCGAATGCTTGTCTTCCATTTTCTCGCTAAATCGTTGAGAAAGATAGGGGCCACTTCGCAACAAGTGGCCTGCGCGGGCGTGCCGCCCCTGTGCCGCATATACGTTTGCCAGCGAGATTGTGGCCCGTTGCACGGAAGCGAGATCAGAATGCTTCGCCGGCACCGCTGGTGAAATCGTCAACCATGGATGGTTGATGTCGGTGGCGGCGTGACGAACGGGCGGCTTTGCGGATACCTACCGAATTTCGATGAGCAATTGATACAAAAATCAAATAATCAACGAACAAAATTCGAAACTAAGGGTGCAAACGGGCGAAACGCGTGTACAATTAAGGGAAGAGCAACAACGATGTTGGCGAATGGACTTCAGTACCATGACTCTCACCCCCGACCGCACACCACAGAACCCGGAAGAGCGTGACACACGCCCCGGTTCCCGTGATGCCGCAACGGGTTCAGACGCTGCAGACGCCTCCTCTCCTGCCGGAAAGCCTTCCTCTTCCTCTTCCTCTTCCTCTTCCTCTTTGGGCGGTCAGCAGTCATTGTTCGATCAGCTCAAAGATGCCAACCTCGACCTGACGGGTCACCCTCTCGCGGAGAAGTTCGAATCTTTCGCGGCCGTACCCACGGGCGAACCCGGTGATGGGCCGACCGCGAGCCTCGACTCGCAAGTCGTCGAATCGCCGAGCGGAGAAGCTCTCAGCCAGGACGGTCCGGCCAACGAGGCTGCGAACGACGATCCGTCGGCCCTGGTTACCCCGCACACTGATGCTCCGGCCGGTGTGCCGTCGACCGAGGCCCCAGGCTCCGCAGTCACCGGTGCGGTCGTCGATACACCAGGCGACTCACACCTCGCTGACTCCGAGGCGGTCCCTGCTGGCACGAGTCCGCATCCGCTGTTGTCTGATGAAGAGTGGGCAGATCTGTCACGAATCGCTCCTGAAGTCACGAACAGCCTCACAGCGTTGAGTGGGCTCAAGGATGGGCTGCGCACCTTCGACCGGCCGATGGGCCCAGATGATGCCATCAAGCTCATCGACGGACTCGAAGCACTTGGCCGAGTCAACGAGGCCCTGTCCACCCTGGCTTTGGCGGTATGTGAACGAGTTGGGACACCGACCGATTATGGTGCCAAGACGACGAAGGCACTCATCCAAGACAGGCTCAACATCACCAGTCGCGAAGCGAACCGGCGTACCGATATGGCCAAGAGCCTGGGTGGGCGGGTGACTCTGACCGGTCAGCCACAAGCACCCCTGTTCCCGAAGGTCGCCGATGCCTTCAACGACGGCAGGCTATCGGCCGACCAGGCCAGGGTCATCAAAGACTGTTTGCAGAAACTGCCATTGTGGGTCAGCCCGGACAACCGTGATTATGCCGAAACGACACTCGTCGACAAAGCCCCGAGCGTGAGAGTCCATGACCTGCGTGCCATCTTCGCACGCATCCTCGCTCACATCGATCCCGACGGTACAGAGCCGACTGATTCCACGGATCGGACCATGTACACAGTCAACATGCATGCACGGGGCAACGGTGACTGGGAAATCTCTGGTCTCCTCGATCCCGTCACGGGTGGCCAGCTCAATGGGCTGCTGACAGCCAGAACCAAGATCGCGAAGAACGCTGACAGTGCCACCGAGCCCAACGGTGGGCAGAACTCTGTCGGTTCTGATGATCAGGTCGCGGGTGGAACTGACTTCGACACGGACTCTGGTGTCCTCGAAGACGGGACCCTCGTCGACATGACGGGACAGAGGCTGTCTGCTCGGGAGTGGATCTACGAACGCTTCGCGACTCTGATCGGCAGAATCGACATGACACGAACCGGGCAGGGTGCACAATACGCTTTGGTCGTGACAGCCAAGGCCGAAGACCTTGCCAACGGAACCGGTACCGGCACAACGGGTACTGAGAGTCCGGTCCCCATCAGCGAACTTGCCCGTAACGGCTTGAACGGGGCGGTGTTCTTCGAACTGATCTCGGAGAAGGCGAAGACGATGCAGGTGGTCACGGAGAATCGATTCGCGAATGCGAAACAGATCGCGATCCTCACCGCCCGGGATCAGGGATGTACTTTTCCTGGGTGTGACGCACCGCCGGGGTGGTGCGATGCCCACCATATTGTTGAGTGGGCACAGCAAGGTAAGACCGATATCAACAATATGACCTTGAGTTGTTCTGCCCATCACCACCTTTTGGACAGGTCGGGCTGGGAGACGGTGATGCTCAAAGATGGACGCCCCGCGTGGGTTCCTCCTGCATCGATTGATCCGGCCAGACGACCGATACTGCACGCGAGATTCGTGGCTCAAGAAGTCATCGACACACTCTTCGACGACTGACGAGCCCTTCGACCAGTAAGGACGCGACTCGCGTCAGTTACAAGTGGAGCACGGATGCACGGCCCGTCATCGAGGTTCTCAGCCGGCAGCGCGATCCGTTCGTCGAAACGGTCACGGCGACTCCATGTGTCGATGGCCCGGCGTTTGGCAACCATCGTCAGCCAGGCCCGCCACATCGTTCGCCGGGGCCTCGTTCACTGTCCGGAGGATGTCCCTTCGGCAGTCCATTCCTGTTCCTTCTGGACCCACTCGTTGTCCTGAGGCCGGACAGCCCCGCCGCGTCGGAGAAGACCCCGGCGTTGATCATCGATTCGTTGTAGGCACCCATCACGGCGATGATCTCTTCGAAATCGGTGTTCTCGGCGGCATCGACCGCGGCCTGGTCGATATCGCGCATAATGAGCATGAACTTCATGATGACCCCTTCATCATCGAGATGTCGGAAGATCTCGGACAAGACCCTCTCACTCACTGCGTCGAACCAGCTTAGGTCGGATCGACACCGCGGGGGAAGAATTTTCCGCTGACGCCAAATACCCTGCCGAGCCGAACCTGCAGCGGCACTCAGATGAGTCCGGGATGGAACTCAGGAGTAGCTCAGCACCAAACTGTCGACAGCAGCGGACACGGCCTGCGCCGCTCGGAGCCCATCGTCGGCAGAGATGCCTGCCGGAAAGGTGAACCGGACACTCGTCTTCGCCACGTCGGCATCGATGCCCAAAGCTGTGAGCACATGCGAGGGCTCATCTGATCCGACTGCGCAGGCTGATCCGCTCGAAGCGGTGATGCCCAGGCGCTCGAGTTCGAGCAGCACAGCCTCACCGCTGGTGCCGGAGAAGCAGAACGAGGCATGGTTCGGAGTCCTCGACCCTGGACTGCCGGTGAGGAAGGCGCCGGGGACCGTTTCCAGCACCTCAGAGATGAAATCGTCGCGAATGACCTGCACCCGGGCAGCGGCATCGGCTCGCTCCGCCTCGGCGAGTTCAAGGGCGGTGGCGAAGGCCACGGCAAGGGCCACGTTCTCCGTGCCGGACCGGCGCCCGGACTCCTGGCCTCCGCCGTGGATCAGCGGCTCGAGGGGGACCCGCGCCCGGATTGCGGCGACTCCGATTCCCTTCGGCGCACCGACCTTGTGCCCAGCCAGGCTCAATGCGTCCACGCCGAGCCCACTCAGCGGCAGCCAGCCCGCGGCCTGCACCGCATCGGTGTGGAAGAGCGCACCGACATCGTGGGCGGCCTCGGCCAGGGCCGCGACGTCGCTGACCGTACCGATCTCGTTGTTCGCATACCCCAGGCTGACCAGGCACGTGTCCTTGCGCAGGACCGAGGTGAGCGCATCGACGGTGACCGTGCCGTCGGATTCGACCGGCACCTCGGCGACGTCGAACCCGTGCCTGCGACGGAGGAAATCCGTCGAGGCGAGCACAGCCTCGTGCTCGAGAGCAGAGGTCACGATATGCCGCCGAGGTGCATGCCCAGCAGATCCGTCACCAGTGCGACCAGCCGCGCGCGCGTCTGCGCCGAGAGCCATGCCGATGATCGCGAGGTTGTCGGATTCGGTGCCGCCGCTGGTGAAGATGATGTCGGTGCTGCGCATGCCGAGCACCTTCGCGACACGGCGCCGAGCGTGAGTCAGTGCTTCGGACGAGGTGCGACCGACCTCATGATGACTCGAGGGATTGCCGAACGCGCCGGTCAGATACGGCCACGCTGCCTGAAGGGCCTCCCTGCGGACGGGGGCGGCCGAAGCGGTGTCCAGGTAGAGCGGTGTGCTCGACTCCGGCTGCTCATCGATGCCCATCTCAGTTCGCCTCCGCATCGCGGTCGAGTTCCAGGTCGAGGCCGGGCTCCAGATCGAGGCCCAAATCGATGTCGAGGCCGAGGTCGACCGCGCGGACACTGTGGGTCAGCGCCCCGGAGGAGATGACGTCAACGCCGGTGGCGGCGATGTCCGCGACAGTATCGAGGCTGACATTGCCGCTGGCCTCGACGACCGCTCGTCCGGCGATGAGTTCGACTCCGGCACGCAGATCGGCCAGAGAGAAATTGTCGAGCATGACGATATCGGCGCCACCGTCGAGCACCTGTGCGATCTGATCGAGACGGTCGACCTCGACCTCGATCGTCGTCGTATGGGACAGCCGGGCACGAGCCGAGCGGATCGCCGCGGCCACATCAGCGCTCTGCCCAACCAGGACGGCAAGATGATTGTCCTTGACCATCACCGCATCGGAGAGCCCGAACCGGTGATTGTGCCCGCCGCCGCAGCGCACTGCGTGCTTCTCGAATGCACGCAGACCGGGAGTGGTCTTGCGGGTGTCGGCGATGCGCACACTCTGACCGGCGGTGTTCGAGGCTGCGGCGGCGACGAAGGCTCTGGTCTGTGTCGCGATCCCACTCATCCTCTGGCAGAAGTTGAGAGCGATCCTCTCTGCCCGCAATATTGCTCGTGCCGGGCCTGACACCGTGGCCAGGGTGTCACCGGGGCAGAAGGCGTCACCATCGGCGGCAGCGAGTTCCACCTGAACACCGGGGTCAACGAGTGAGAAGGCCCTGGCGAAGACCTCACCCCCCGAGAAGACGCCGGCCTCGCGCGCATTGAGCACGGCCCTCGCCGAGGCGCTCGCCGGAACGAATGTCTCACCCGTGATGTCTCCCCAGGGGGCGTCTTCGGCGAGCGCGAATCGAAGCGCGGACTCGATCGTCGCGGTGGTCAGCATGAAGCGGCCTCCTGGAGCAGGGCAGTGGTGGGAGCAGGGGAGTCCGAGCGTGTGTGCGCCCCACGACTTTCCTGCCTCGCGAGTGCATGAGATGCGATGGAGCCGGCGATGAGCGCGAGATTGGCGGTTTCGATCCGTTCGGCCAGTGCCCCTGGCGTGGGATCATCCGCGGCACATGGACCCGTTCGTTCGCCCTCGCCGAGGTGGTCGAGCATTCTCCGCAGTCCCTGTTCGTCGCGTTCCACGCCGAGGTGGGCCCAGGCCAGAGCCTGGAGTTCGTCACGAGGGATCGCGCTTGCGGGAATCGGGTCCGGCCTCCGAGCGGGGCCGTGCGCTGGTTCGGTGACGGGATCGGCCTCGATCTCTGTGTCCTCGAGATCTGCGTCGATGGCCGCGGCGGCTCGTGCGCCGAACACGGCTCCTTCGAGCAGGGAGTTCGAGGCGAGGCGATTGGCGCCGTGGACTCCGGTGCAGGCGACCTCACCGACCGCGAAGAGTCGGCCGATGCTGGTTCGCCCGTCCAGGTCCGTGGCGACGCCTCCCATGAAGTAATGGGCAGCCGGGGTGACCGGAATCAGGTCGACGGCCGGATCGAAGCCGTGCCCGGCCAGACCTCGAGTGATGCTGGGGAAGTGGGTCGCCACATCGGGGATCGAGCGTGCGTCCAAATAGCAGGGACGACCACTCTGCCTGGCCATTGTCCGGTGGATCGCGAGGGCCACGACATTACGCGGGGCCAGTTCGCCTCGGCGGTCGACCTGTGGCATGAAACGGTTCCCACCGGCGTCGAGCAGGACGGCTCCGGCACCGCGGACTGCCTCGGAGACTAAGAACCCGGACCCGGCCAGAGCGGTCGGGTGGAACTGATAGAACTCCATATCGGCAACGTCGGCACCCGCGCGAAGAGCGGCGGCGAGCCCATCTCCGGTGGCGCCTGTTGGATTCGTCGTATGTCCGTAGAGCTGACCTGCCCCGCCCGTTGCCACGACCACGGCGTCGCCGGCGAGAAACTCTCGGGTTCCGTCGCGCAGCAGTCCTACGCCGGTGACTTCGCGTTCTCCTCCAGCGCCTTCCCCGATAGCGTCGCCGCCGATGCCATCTGCAGGAGAGGTGACAAGGTCGGCGAGCATCGTGTGCTCGAGCAGTCGGATCGTGCCGACATCGACAGCAGCACCCAGCGCCTTCGTCAGCGCCTCGACGATCACCCCTCCGGTGGCGTCACCTCCGGCATGGAGGATGCGCGGAATCGAGTGCGCTCCCTCGAGGCCACGCGCCCACCGGCCACTCTCGTCACAATCGAAGGCGACACCGGCGGCAGCGAGTTCGAGGATCCGCTCCGGTCCCTCGGTGCACAGGAGTCGCACTGCCGAGGCATCACCGAGCCCGGCACCGGCTTCGAGTGTGTCGGCGATATGCGATTCGACGGTGTCATCGTCGCTGAGGACTCCGGCGATCCCGCCCTGGGCCAAGGCCGTGTTCGACTCACCGAGACGCCCCTTGGTCACCACGGTGACTTCGTGCCTGCCTGCCAGCCGCAGGGCGGTGGTCAGGCCCGCGATCCCGGAGCCGATGACGACGATATGGCTCATGCGCCGGTCAGTCTCTCGGCTTCGCGGCGAGCATGCGCTCCAGGGACACACGAGCCGGATCGGCCACCTCGGCGTCGACCGTGATCTGATTGATCACTTGGCCATCGAGCAGCGATTCGAGGACCCAGGCGATGTAGCCGGGGTGGATTCGGTACATCGTCGAGCACGGGCATACGACGGGATCGAGGCAGAAGATGGTGTGTTCGGGATGTTCGGCCGCCAGGCGCTGGACCAAGTTGATCTCGGTGCCGATCGCGAACGTGGTCGGCTCGCTCGCCTCGGCGATGGCCTTTGTGATGTAGGCGGTGGATCCGGACTCATCGGCGGCGGCCACGGTCTCCTGCGGGCACTCGGGGTGGACGATGACGCGCACATCGCCGATGTCGATGCGTGCCTTGTCGATCTGAGCGGGAGTGAAGCGTTTGTGCACCGAGCAGAATCCCTGCCACAGGATGACCTTCGAATCCTCGACTGTGTCAGGAGAGTTGTTGCCCAGGGGGCGGGCCGGATTCCACAGCGGCATGGCACCTGGGTCGATGCCCATGGTCAGAGCGGTGTTGCGGCCCAAGTGCTGGTCGGGGAAGAAGAGTACCCGCTGACCGCGTTCGAACGCCCACTCGAGGACCACCTCGGCGTTGGATGAGGTGCACACGATACCGCCGTTGCGGCCGCAGAATCCCTTGATCGCGGCCGAGGAGTTCATGTACGTGACCGGGATGACGGGCACCTTGCCCTCAGCATCGGGCTCGGATCCCAACAGATCGGTCAGCTGTTCCCAGCAGTCCTCGACCTGCTCGATGTCGGCCATGTCGGCCATCGAGCAGCCTGCGGCGAGGTTCGGCAGGATCACCGACTGATCAGAGTGTGAGAGCAGGTCGGCGGTCTCGGCCATGAAGTGCACGCCGCAGAAGACGATCGCCTCGGCCTCCGGATGGTTCTGCGCGGTCTTGGCGAGCATGAAGGAGTCGCCGATGTAGTCGGCGTGCTCGATGACCTCGACCCGCTGGTAGTGGTGGCCGAGGATGACGACTCGGTCGCCGAGTTCGTCCTTGGCCCGGACGATCCGCTCATTCAGCTCTTGGGCCGAGGCGTTTCTGTACTCAGGTGGAATCTCACCCTGGCGCGGGGCCGCCTGGGGGATCGGATCGTCCATCGAAGCACCTGGGCCGTACCCGGGTTCGACGTCGACATCCCACGGGGCATCGACAAGGTCGGTCGAGCACATTTCGTCGTCCGAACCGGTAGCAGAGATGTCCTTGAGGGTGAGTTCGATCGAAGCTGTTGTGGTCATCATCGTCCTTCACAGAATGGGAGTGCATGCCCCCTGAAAAGTTTTGCGCAGATTTGAGCTTAATCATCTTCGCTCGTAATGTAAAACACCACCGTGGGGTGGAGTGGGATCGATGATCTAGTCTGGAAACTGGCTCGCAATCCGAGTCGACCCGAACGTGAACCCGCGCGATTCGGCCGGGACCACCGCCTGCCGCCGTCTCGCGCTCAAGCGGCGCTGACGACGCGCCGCCCCCAGACGAAGGCCGACCGAAGAGGATGCCCATGTCCCTGCCCCACAATCCGACACCCGACAACCTGGCGCCCCACAATCCGACACCCGACAATCCGATACCCGGGCAGTCCGAGACGACTCCGCCCTACGGGGACGGTCCCAGCAGGCCCGCCGATGCGAGTCCAACCGCGGCCCCGCCTCGGCGAGTGCGGACTCTTGACCTCATCAAGGCCAAGGCCGAAGGTCGCCGCTGGGCGATGCTGACCAGCTATGACCAGTACACGGCCGCACTGTTCGAGCAGGCCGGGGTCGAGGCGCTGCTGATCGGAGATTCCGCGGCCAACAATGTCTATGGCCACGAGACCACCCTGCCTGTCACCGTCGATGAGCTCATTCCTCTGGCGCGGGCCGTCGCCAGCGCGACTGCTCGGGCTCTGATCATTGCGGATCTGCCGTTCGGCAGCTATGAGATCTCCGATGAGCAGGCCGTCGCGACGGCGGTGCGCTTCATGAAGGAGGCCGGGGTTCACGCGGTCAAGCTCGAAGGAGGAGTGGGGGTGGCCTCCCGGATCCGCGCGATCACGAACGCCGGCATACCGGTGATGGCGCACATCGGATTCACACCCCAGGCCGAGCACAACCTCGGAGGGTACAAGGTCCAGGGGCGTGGGGACGCCGGGGATGCGCTGTTGGCCGATGCCCGTGCCGTCGCCGAGGCGGGGGCGTTCTCCGTGGTCATGGAGATGGTTCCAGCCCCGCTGGCTGCGCGGGTGACGGCGGAGATGGCGATCCCGACCGTGGGCATCGGTGCCGGCGCCGACTGTGACGCCCAGGTGCTCGTGTGGCAGGACATGGCGGGTCTGCGCACCGGTCGGGCGCCGCGGTTCGTGAAACGGTATGCCGATCTGCACTCGGTGCTCTCCGATGCCGTGGGCCGCTATGTCGATGAGGTCAAGAGCGGCGAATTCCCCGAGTCGGAGCGGAGCTTTGAGTGATGGAGGTCGGCGGGATTCAGGCGCTGCGTGCCTGGCGGAAACGGCAGCCGGGCACCGTGTCGCTGGTGCCGACGATGGGTGCCCTGCACTCGGGCCACCGGGCACTGATGGACCGGGCCAGGGCCGCCGGAGATTCGGTTGTGACCAGCATCTTCGTCAACCCGCTGCAGTTCGGTGCGGACGAGGACTTCATCAGATACCCGCGTCCCTTCGAAGCTGACTTAGACGTCTGCGAGGCTGCCGGAGTGGACTTCGTCTTTGCTCCGGCGCTGGGGGAGATGTATCCCGGTGCACCCGAAGTCACCGTCTCCTCTGGGCGCATGGGAGCGGTGTACGAAGGGGCTGCACGGCCGGGCCACTTCGACGGTGTCCTGACCGTGGTGGCCAAGCTCTTCACCCTGACGGCTCCGGACTCGGCGGTCTTCGGACTTAAGGACATTCAGCAGTTCTGTCTGGTCAAACGCATGATCGCCGATCTCAACTTCGACATCGATCTGGTCGGGCTGCCGGTGGTCCGCGACGACGACGGTCTGGCCATGTCGAGTCGCAATGAATATCTGGCGCCTGCCGATCGAAGCGCTGCGTTGGCGATACCGCGGGCCTTGGACGCCTCAGCCCAGGCGGCGGCAGACGGGTCTCCGACTGGTGTTGAGGACGCAGCGGCTGCAGTGCTTCGTGCTGCGGCCGAGCGGGGAGACCTCGACCTCGGCTATCTCGGTCTCGTTGATGCCGCGACCTTTCAGCCGTGTCCACAGGACTTCGAGGGGCAGGCGCTGCTGCTCGTCTCGGCGTCCGTCGGAGGAACTCACCTCATCGACAATGTGCCACTCGAATTCCACCGTTCTCCGTGAGTTCCACCGCTCCTTGTGAAATCCGAAATGATTCATTCGGCAGGGACATCACTGAATCATCGGCGACGGGAATGTCGAATGACGATTATATTACCTGTTGGATGCTGAATTGTGACCTGAATATATAAGAATTGTTAAAGTGCTGAAATACGCCTGTGGACGGGTTTGAAAAGACGACTTCGGCTGGGCCCTCATTCGACGTCGACCTGTCATCAACCCTTGTCCTGATTGTCCTTTGTCAATAGACTCCACATCAGAAACAGTGGAAAACAGCGAGTTCATTCGCCGCAGCCGAAGGAGATGACGAAAATGCAAATGTCGGACCTATGGTCAGTTCTCGCAAAAGTGGGGCTGGCAATTCTCATACTTCTCGTTACGTGGATAATTGCCTCGATCCTCAAATGGGCGATCGGAAAATTGGTGAGGAAGATACCGGCATTGCAGCGTGACGGCAACGACGGGCAGCAGATCGGGAAATCGATCGGACAGATCGGCAGTCTGATCATCTGGCTGCTCGGCCTCATCGCCGTGCTGCAGCTGTTCAACCTCGACCAGGTGCTCACTCCGCTGCAGGGTCTGCTCGACGGGATCTTCGGCTTTCTGCCCAATATCATCGGCGCCGGAGTCATCTTCTTCATCGGCTTCGTCTTCGCGAAGATCGCCAAGCAGCTGGTCCAGACGGCGCTCAACGCTGTCGACCTGACGAAGCTGACATCGAAGTTCCGTTCACTCGGCGACCGTGCCACCGGCGTCGCCGACTCGGCGACCGGAACCGCAGGGCAGCACAGCGACATCAACGCCCAGCAGGCCGCCTATGGCCAGCCCCAGTCGGGTCAGCCCGTTCAGGGGCACCCCGGTCAGCCGATGCAGCCCGGTCAGCCACGGAACCCGAACGCCGAGGCGAATGCCAAGATCTCGTCGCTCGCGGGCAACCTCGTCTTCGGAATCATCATCATCGTGGTCGCGATCTCGGCCCTGCAGGTGCTGGGCATTGCCGCCATCTCACAGCCTGCACAGCAGATGCTGGAGCTCTTCCTCAACGCCATTCCAGCCATCATCGCGGCCGGCATTCTGCTGGCCATCGGCGGAGTCATCGCCAAGTTCCTCGGCAATCTGCTCGAAGAGGTCCTGCGCGGAGTCGGCACGGACCGTGCAGTCGATTCGATCGGAATCGCTCCCGAGGGCACCAGCGCCTCGAGCGTGATCACCAAGATCGTGCAGGTCGCGATCATGATCTTCTTCGCGATCATGGCGACTCGGATGCTCGGGTTCCCTGAGATCACGAATATCCTCAACGAGATCCTCGACCTCGGCGGCAGCGTCCTCTTCGGCGCCGCGATCATCGCCGCCGGGTTCCTCATTGCGGCCCTGATCGGCAAGTTCATCACGAACTCCATGGCAAGCAAGGTGCTGCGGTACTCGGCCATCGCACTCTTCATTGCGATGGGTCTGCGCTACATGGGTCTGGCCGATTCGATCATCAACCTGGCCTTCGGCGCCGTCGTGATCGGCGGAGCCGCCGCCGCAGCCTTGGCCTTCGGGCTCGGCGGTCGTGATGCCGCAGCCAGGATGCTCGACAAGGTCGATGTCGAAGCCGCGGTCGACGATGACGGTGTGGGCGGCCCTCACACGAGCGCTTCCACCGCAGGAAACAGCGGCGTCGGAGACAGCGGCATCGGGCACGGCGGAGTCGGCGCCGGCGACAGCGATCCTCTGGGCGGTCCCGGAGGCAACGGTCCGGTTCCCCCGGCAAGCTGATCGCAGGCGCTGTTCGAAGCGAGCAGATCGATTCGAACTGACTTCAGCAGAAGTACGTGCGGGTCGGGGCATTGGCCCCGGCCCGCACGTACTTTGCTGCAGCGCCGGCAATCGTCGCCACACCGCACCTCGCGGGTGGTGACCTGCGCGGGCGGTTATACCGGAATGGCGATGACGGCGATGCCCATGATCACGAGAACCGTGGCGGAGACGGCTTCGATGTAGAAGTCCGTGCTCCTTCTCTGCAGGGCCGCCGCGGCCATGCCGGCGATCAGCGCGAGAAGGATCTGGTAGGCCAGCATCAGTCCGACCACGACCGAGACGAGCACCACATAGTCCACACCGGCAGCTGAGGCTGGCACCAGTGTCGGCATCACGGCCAGGAAGAACAGTCCGGCCTTCGGGTTGCTCAACGACGAGATCAGACCCCGACGGTAGGAGATGACCGACCGCAGCTGACCCCAGGACTTCTTCGCACCGGCATCGGAACCGACTGGGCCGGCACCCGCACCCGCGCCAGCAGCGGCATCTGCACTGCCCTCGGCACCGACTCCACTGGCATCGGAGCTGACAGCAACCTCGGCGGCGGTGTCCGCATCACCGTCGAGGAGGTCATCGGTGGCGGCCACGATCTCGCTGACCTGTCCGCGAGGAGGCTCACCGCGCAGCTCGGACCGGATGCGTAGGGCCTGCCGGGCGGCCAGGACTCCGAGCAGACACAGGTAGAGCCCGCCGATGATCTTGAGGATCAGCAGTGCCGAGGGGAAGGTCTTCAGCAGCGCCGAGATGCCAGTCAGGGCCGCGATCATCCAGACCGTCATGCCGGTGGCGGAGCCGAGTGAATAGATCAGCCCGGCCTTGCGGCGCAGGGCCGAAAGGCGAACGGTGAGGATCGTCTCGGGGCCAGGGGTGACCGCGAGGACGGTTGCGGCTCCGGCGATGGTGATGAGCTCGGGTCCGGTCATGGTGCTCCTTCAGGGACAGCGACCAGGCAGTTGACCCGGTCGAAGCGGGAAATGCGACGCTGCACGATGACGGCCCGACAAGAGCGCACGAGTCGCAAGGACACGTACCCACCGGGCTCTCCCTCAAGTCTGACGCACGCCTGCACCAGATGACACATCGGGAAAAGCAACCATTTATTGACAACCATTCGGCATTGCCGAACGTTCATCGGCTACGCTGATTCCATGTGGGATCTCAACCGACTGCGCATCTGGCGGGCCGTCGTGGCCACCGGGTCCGTGGTCGACGCTGCCCGAAGTCTCAACTACACATCCGCCACGGTCAGCCAGCACATCACGACCCTGCAGAAGGCAGTCGGCGTCCCCCTCTATCGCAGATCCGGGCGCGGCATCGAAATCACGGACCTGGGCAAGCGGCTGGCCGAAGAATCCGCTGAAGTCTTCACGGGTCTGGGGCGACTCGATACCCTCGTCGAAAACGTACGCACCGTGAACCGGCCTCGTATGCGCATCGCGGCGTTCACCTCGTTCAATGCGGGTCTGCTGCCGGGGATCATTGAGCCGATCGCTCTCGAACACCCCGATATGCGCTTTGACATTCAGCTCAATGAGCCGGCCAAGGTACGCCGCAGTCATTGCACGATCGAGATCCGCAGCGAGGTCCCCCAGGAAGACGAGGTTCATCTGCCCGGTATGACACGCACGGTCCTCTTCGACGACGACTACCGAGTCGTGGTCTCGGACAGGCACCGGTACGCGAGCCGCGAGTCCGTGCCGTTCAAGGACCTCGAGGACCAGCGCTGGGTCGACTACGACCTGTGGGCCGGACCGACGAGCAAGGTCGTCGACCTCGCCTGTGCCGCCGCCGGATTCGAACCGCGAACCTTCGCGGCCTCGGAGGACGAATTCGCTGCGCTGGCCCTGGTCGCCTCGAATCTCGCGATCACCGTCCTGCCGCGCCTGTCTTCCGCGCAGCTGCGACAGGGGCTGAGAGCCGTCGGCCTCACCGACCCCACACCCGTGCGCCGAGTTGTCATGCACGTGCGTGAGCGCGAGGCCCACCTTCCGCACGTGCGCGCCTTCGTCACCGCCACCGAGGCGGTCGTGGCCGACTACCTGACCCGCTGAGAGGCCGTTCTGCCCAGGGAGACGCACCGTTCCTCATAGTGGGCTGAGTCCCCGGCGTCAGGGCGGTGGGATAGGCTGTTCGGGTGAGTTCAGAAATCGAAATCGGCACAGGCAAGCGCGGTCGTCGCGGCTATTCCCTCGACGACATCGCCGTCATCCCTGCCCGGCGCACCAGAGATCCCGAAGACGTATCGCTGGACTGGCAGATCGACGCCTACCAGTTCGACCTCCCATTCATCGGCGCCCCCATGGACTCGGCCATGTCCCCGGAGACCGTGATCGCACTGGGCAAGCACGGCGGCCTGGGCGTCCTCGATCTCGAGGGCCTGTGGACCCGCTACGAGGACCCCACCCCGCTGCTGGCAGAGATCGCCCAGCTGCCTGCCGAGATGGCGACGGCACGGATGCAGGAACTCTACTCCGCACCCATCCAGGCCGAACTCATCACCGCCCGACTCGAACAGATCCGCGAAGCCGGAGTCACCGTCGCCGGTGCACTGACACCGCAGCGGACTCAGCAGTTCTACAAGACAGTCATCGATGCCGGAGTCGACATCTTCGTCATCCGCGGCACCACTGTCTCTGCCGAGCACGTGTCCTCGCATACGGAGCCGCTCAACCTCAAGCAGTTCATCTACGAACTCGACGTCCCCGTCATCGTCGGCGGTGCCGCCACCTACACTGCGGCCCTGCACCTCATGCGCACCGGTGCCGCCGGTGTCCTCGTCGGCTTCGGTGGGGGAGCGGCGGCAACCACACGCAAGACACTGGGCCTCCACGCCCCGATGGCCACCGCCATCGCCGATGTCCACGCCGCCCGGCGCGACTACATGGACGAATCCGGCGGCCGCTACGTCCACGTCATCGCCGATGGCGGACTGGGCACCAGCGGTGAGATCGTCAAGGCCTTCGGCGTCGGCGCCGATGCCGTCATGCTCGGCACCGCTCTGGCCCGATCGACCGAGGCCCCCGGCCGCGGAATGCATTGGGGTGCCGAGGCCCACCACCCTGAACTTCCCCGCGGGCACCGCGTGGAGCTGGGAACCGTGGGCAGCCTCGAACAGGTTCTCTTCGGCCCCGGACGGACCGCCATCGGCGAACTCAACCTCGCCGGAGCCCTGCGTCGCGCACTCGCAACCACCGGCTATGTCGATCTGAAGGAATTCCAACGCGTCGACATCACCGTCTCGCCCTATCAGCCTGGATCGGTGGTCTGATCTGTTCCGCCTGGCGC
>JAKDSA010000084.1 GCA_030457025.1 Brevibacterium sp.
TAACACCGATGGGGCTTCCCCCGACAACGACGATCACAATGCCGAGGACGAGCCCGACGGCGGCGGGGACGACTCCGACGAGGAGTCGGCAGTCGCGGCCGTTGCAGGCACAGCCTCGGCGAGTGCTGCACCGACGCGCAGGAGACGGCGACGACTGGTGACGACCATTGGCGCAGCAGTGCTGGTCCTCGCTCTTGTCGCCTGGCTGGTCATCGTCAACCTACCCGCACCCACCTCCATCGTCCCCGCTCAGCTGGCAGGCCAGGATCTTGATCAGGTGACCTCGCAGATTGAGGACACCGGCCTCGATGCTCAGCCGAAGGAAGTCTTCGACGACAGTGTCCCGGCAGGCGTCGTCATCGGCACGGACCCGGTCGGCGGATCCGAGCTTCCACCCGAATCGACCGTCACAGTCGTCGTGTCCAAGGGCGAAGAGATGTTTGCAGTTCCCAAGCTCAAGGGACTCAGTGCCGATGATGCTGAGACTGCGCTGAAGAATGCCGACCTGGCGCTCGGAAAGGTCGACGAGGAATACAGCGATGAGATCGACAAGGACGTTGTCATCTCGGCTTCGGAGAAGACAGGTGAGGAACTGTCCAAGGACAGCGAGGTCAATCTCGTGGTATCCAAGGGCGACAAACCGATTCCCGTGCCCAATGTCGAAGGTCTGACCTTCGAAGCAGCATATGCCACCCTGGCCAAACGCGGGTTCCGCGTCGGCAAGGACAAGGTCTTCTCCGACGACGTCCCCAAGGGGAAAGTGGTCTCACAGTGGCCGCGAAGCACCGAGGCGAAGCCCTCCAACTCTCTCATCATCGTCCGCATCTCCAAAGGCGAGGAGAAGAAGGACGAGTCCAAGGACGACAAGAAGGATGAGAAGAAGGATGAGAAGAAAAAGAAGGACGACTGAACCGCTCGAAGTTCTCTCCTGAGGCTGGCTGAAACCGGTGGCCGTGCGAGTGATTCGCACGGCCACCGGTTTCAGTTCTAGAGTTTCAGTTCTGCCAGAGCAGAGTTCCAGCTCCGCCAGAGCAGACGGTTCGCCTGCTGATCGTGGCTGACATCAATTGCGGCGTGTGAGGTACTCCGCGACCTGGAATGCCATCTCCAGAGACTGGTCATGATTGAGGCGAGGATCGACGAGCGTCTCATAGCGACGACGCAGTCCCTCGTCATCGATTTCGGTCGCGCCGCCCATGATCTCTGTGACGTCGTCACCGGTGAGCTCGATGTGCAGTCCGCCCGGAATGGTCCCGGCATCCTGATGCGCGTTGAAGAAGCCCTCGACCTCAGCCATGACATCTTCGAACCGGCGGGTCTTGTAACCGGTGTTCGAGGTGATGGTGTTTCCGTGCATCGGATCGCAGACCCAGGTCACGTGCGGTAGACGATCGCCGATTCGGGCAAGCAGCTGCGGCAGTGCCTCGGTGATCTTGCCCGCTCCCATGCGAGTCACGAAAGTCAGTCGGCCAGGTTCGGCGTCGGGATCGAGCTTCTCAGCCAGAGCCAGAGCTTCATCGGCAGTGGCCGTCGGACCAAGTTTGACGCCGATCGGATTGCGCACCTTCGACAGGAAGTCCACGTGTGCTCCGTCGATGTTGCGGGTCCGTTCACCGATCCACAGGAAGTGTCCTGACACATCGTAGGCTTGGCCAGTGCGCGAATCGATTCGGGTCAGTGCCCTTTCGTACTCGAGCAGAAGAGCCTCGTGAGCGGCATAGAACTCTGTCGTCTTCAGAGCATCGAAGTCGGCTCCACACGCGTCCATGAAGCGGATGGCACGATCGATCTCGCGCGCTGTCTGCTCATAGCGCTGGTAGCCGTGGTTCGATGTCAAGAACCCGCGATTCCACTCGTGGACGAGTCGCAGGTCAGCGAAACCGCCCTGGGTGAAGGCGCGGATGAGGTTGAGAGTGGAAGCGGAGACGTGGTATCCCTGCAGCAGTCGCGCAGGATCGTGACTGCGTGACTCCTCAGTGAATTCATAGCCGTTGACGATGTCGCCTCGGTACGAGGGGAGTGTGATGCCTTCCCGAGTCTCCATGTCGGCGGACCGGGGCTTGGCGAACTGGCCCGCCATGCGACCGATCTTGACGACTGGCATGGAACCGCCGTAGGTGAGCACCGCCGCCATCTGCAGCACCGTCTGAACTCTGGCGCGGATCTTGTCGGCTTGAGCACCGGCGAAGGACTCGGCGCAGTCACCACCAGCAAGGACGAATGCCTCACCGCGCGACGCGGACGCAATGCGCTGTTTGAGCACATCGGCTTCGCCGGCGAAGATCAGCGGCGGAGAGCTGCGCAGGCTGGTCAGAGCACCGTCAAGCGCCTTCCCATCAAGATAGGTCGGTTGCTGCTGCGGATTCATCTCACGCCAGTCGTCAAGACCGCTGAGATCGCTCGTGGCTGCTGGGGCGCTGTCCCTGTTGGCGAATACCGGATCGATATGTAAGCTCACAATCGTTCTTTCATGATGTTTCGGTGCCGGTTTCGAAATCCTCGGCTGAGACATTGTCGAGGAAGTCCCTGAATTGGGCCACTTCCTCTTCGTCAGCCTCCGGTGCTTCGATTCCGGCCTCTTCGAGAAGTTCTGAGTCGACGTAGACGGGGCACTGGGCCGTCAGGGCCAGTGTCACCGCGTCGGAGGGGCGAGCCGAGATCGACTTTCCATCGTTCGTATGAAGTTCGGCCAGGAAGATCTGCCCGTCGCGGCCGGTGATTGTGACATCGGCCAATGACGCTTCATATGCCTCGAGGGTGTCAAGCAGCAGCGCGTGGGCCATCGGCCGCGGCGGAGTCAGGCCCCGTTGCGCAATAGAGAGCGCATTCGCTTCGATGGCTCCCACCCAGATCGGCAGATAATAGGCGGGCTCAGTTGCTTTGAGCAAAAGGATCGGCTGGTTGGCCGGCATCTCAATGCGAACACCAACTACCTCAACTTCGATATTTGACATTATCCTCCGGTCAGGAGCGCGGACGCTGCTGGAAAATCATCCGGAACTTGCCGATCTGCACATCGGCTCCGTTCTGCAGTTCTATGGAATCGATCAGCTGACGGCCCACATAGGTTCCGTTGAGCGAGCCTGTATCACGCAGGGTGAATCCGCTTGGAGTCCGAATGAACTCAGCGTGCTTGCGCGACACAGTGACATCGTCAAGGAAGATGTCCGCATTCGGGCTGCGGCCCACAGTCACCACATCGGTGTCGAGCAGAATCTGCGAACCCGAGTCCGGGCCCGAGACGACGACGAGCAGTGCATCCGTGTCCTGGAGACCTTCGAGGTCGGGCACTGGGTGGATCTCGCCGGTATGCGGATCCAGAATCCCACGGAACTGCTGGTTCCCGGAATCGTTGGCGGCTTGCGGGCCCTGGCCCTGGCTGCCGTACTGCGGCTGATTGCCCTGACCATTCGAATCCTGCGGGACATATCCCCCGCCTTGCGGCTGACTGCCCTGAGGAGGCTGCTGCCGCTGATCCGCCTGCTGATACTCAGGCTGCTGGTCCTGTCCCGCTTGGTACTGGCCCTCCTGGCCCTGGCCCTGGCCCTGAGGCGCACCGTGCTGGTCTCCTCCGGGCTGCTGACCGCCATTGTGCTGCGGAGCATTGCCGTACTGCGGCGCCTGCGGTCCGTTGTTCACGGGCTGCTGGCCGTAGGGAGGCGTCTCCTGCGGAACTGGCCCACTCTGTGGCTGTGGCGGCTGATAGTTCTGCTGGGCGTTGTTCTGGCTGCCGCTGTTGCTCTGACCGTAGGGGTCTACCTGCGGATTGTTGCGCGTTTTGGGGTCGCCGTCCGCATCATCGGCGGCAGCACCGAACGGAAACTTCTTCGACTGCGGCACCTGGCCGTTGTCATACCAGGACTGCGAGGGGTTGGGACGACCTTGATCGTTGTTTTGCGACATTACGCCTCCTCGCTCTGAATGAGCTCTTGGTACTGCTCGCTGTTCAACAGCTCTTCAACCTGCTCCGGATCGCTGAGCTCGACCAGATACATCCACCCGTCCTTGAACGGGGAGGTATTCACAGACTCAGGAGCGTCATCGAGCCCCTCGTTGACCTCGGTGATCGAACCGGACACGGGTGCGATGAGATCGGACACGCTCTTCGTGCTCTCAACCTCGCCGCAGGATTCTCCAGCAGTGGTTGTTTCGCCGACATCAGGAAGATCGACATAGACGACGTCACCCAACTGTTCCTGGGCGAAATCAGTGATACCCACACGGACAACCGCACTGTTCTCCGTCGTCTCGACCCATTCGTGGTCGCGCGAGTATCGCAAGGACACTGGATAATCCAGGTTTGCCATGTCGACTCCTCTTAGCTTGTTGGTCCTCCAAGCATAGCCGCCTGAGGTGCTTTCATAACAATCACGAAACAGAAATGTTACCGATGCGCGGGCCCTGCGCAGGCTCGCACCCCTCTCTCATGTGACTACCTGGGATAATACCTGTTTTTTCGAGGTCACGGAACGCAATTTTGGCACTTAGCCGAGGATCGTTATAGGCTGGGTCTCGTTGCTTTCGGAGGCAGCACGGTAACGGGCTATAGCGCAGCTTGGTAGCGCGCTTCACTGGGGGTGAAGAGGTCGTGGGTTCAAATCCCGCTAGCCCGACCATGAGGGGGCACCTCCCGCTTGCGGGGGAATGTGTCGCGACATCGTTCACTCGATGTCGCGGCACATTTCTCATTTCTGACCCGAGTCTGCCTCGCATCATTCTGTCGTGGCCCCGCTGAGCGACGCCACAAGCTCTCAGCCAGCCTGCACCTGCTGTCTTCCGAGTCGGCCGGCGAAGATCGTGGTGACTGCACCGATCACGATCAGCACAGACAGCCCCCAGCGCAGAGTGCCCAGGGTTGCGATGACTCCGACCAGAGGGCTGGTCCCCAGGTAGCCGATTCTCATGATCCAGTTGACCAACGTCACTCCTCCGGCCCGACCCACACCCGGGATGTGGGCTGCGGCTCCTAGCGCGCCGGGAACCAGCGTCGCCGAGCCATAGCCCATCAGGCCCAGACCGATCAGCAGCTGCACCGGCTCGATCGCGGTGACGACGATGAGTCCGCCGAGGGCGATGAACCCTCCGCCGAGGCGAGCGAGGGCAGCGGGTCCGAAGCGCTGAACCAGCACGTCCCCACTGAAGCGACCGATGCACTGACTGCCGATGACGACGCTGAAGGCGATTCCTGCTGTAGCGGCGGGGACACCGCTGAACTCAACCGCCGCGATCGCCGACCAGTTGTTCGCAATGTCCTCGACAGCCGTTCCGCAGATCGCCACGACTGCCAGAGGCAATGCCATAAGCAGAATGGCCCGCTTGGGGCGGTGATGGGGACCCGCCGCTGCCGATTCGCGGGCCCTCGACTCGGAGGCCGCGGAGCCACTGCCTTCCGCCTCGGCGTCATCATCAGAATCGGATTCCGCGAGCGCTCTGGCCGTGACTGCGTTCCCGATCAGCTTGCGGGCGGACAGGATCACCACACCGGATACCACTGCGATCATCGCCAGGTACGCCCTCATATCCATTCCACTGCCGGCTGCCATCGTCGCCGCCGCCCCGCTGACCAGGCCTCCCAGACTCCACAGCGCATGCATGGATGAGAGGATGCTGCGCGACAGTGTCTCCTGAATGGAGATGCCGACAACATTCTGCGCCACATCCACAATCGCGTCGCAGAAGCCGACGAGGAACAGGCAGGCGGCCATCATCGCCCCATTGACCGACCACGCTGTGGCGGCCGCAGACAGCGCCAGGAGAGCAGTGCCGCCGACTACGACGGCATTGGGACCGAACCGAGAGATGAGGTGGGCCGGAACGACAGACGAGACGATCGCGCCGAGCGCGAATGAAGCGACAACGAGGCCGAACTCCCAGGAACTCAGCCCCAACCTCTCCACCAACAGCGGGTACCACGGCAGCAGTGCCGCGAACACAAGACCGTTGCAGCCGAAGTAGAGCCCAACACCTGTGATCGCGGTGATATCGGAGCCGGGTCGACGGATCATTCGCCGGGCTCGCTTGCCCGGCCGGTCGAGCCTGAACCCTTCTTCGCCACCAGTCTGCTCTCTCGCACATTCAGCCCGGCTCGCCCGAGTACGAGCAGAGTGACCAGGACTCCGAGGAGCTTCCACCACACGCCCTCGGTCATGAACAGCAGCACCATCGACGCCAGGATCGGGACCAGGTGAATCATCGACCACCCCACATAGCCACCGAAGCTCGGCATGTCCACATTCGCCGAGTCCGCGATGGATTTCACCATGAAATTCGGCCCGTTGCCGATGTAGGTGATGGCCCCGCCCATGACTGCGCCCAGGGACACCGCGATCAAGAGGGCCTCGGCAACGCCTGCCACCCTCGGCTCCCCCGGCACCTGAGAGGCCATTTCGAAGAAGGTCGCGTATGTCGGAGCATTGTCGAGCACCGAGGAGAGGCCACCGGTGAACACGAACAGAGAGATCTCCTTGAGCGGTATCCGATGCGCGACCTGACCGAGGTAGGCCAGCGCCGGCATCATCGTGACGAAGATGCCGATGAACAGTGCTCCCACTTCGAGAATCGGGGTCCACGTGAATCTATTGAGATTGAAGCGGGCTCCGCGGTCTCCGATGAGGAACGATGCCAGCGCTGCCGCGATCATCACAAACTCGCGCCACGGAATGTACTGGGAGACGCTCGCATGACCGGATTCGACCGCATGCATGTCGATCGAGGGGAGGAATGCGACGGCGATGATGATGAGGGCGAGGAAGATTCCGCCCGAGGCCACGAATAGGCTGCCGACTAAGACGATGAATTGGAAGTACTCCACCAACGCATGGGAGACAGTCCAACCGGCTCCGCCGATGACGAACCACACGGCGATGGGAACACCGAGCACCAGTGCCACGGTGAGCTTGACGAGATTGCGGTCCCAGAACTTCTCGGTGGCTGGAATGAGCGGCAGGACCGCGATGCAGCCCAACAGCAGGACGAACGGGATCATACTCCACCAGGCAACAGCCATCCGGCGGTCCCTTTCTCATGATGGTGATGACGAGATCCACCGAGCTCGTCGACGGCGACGTGCCACTACTCTACTGATGTGCGGATCCAGTCCCCCAGTGAACCACTTCTCGGACAGTCGCGTGCTGAACGGCCTGCAGTTGGCATACCCTTGGGTGCAGTTCATCGACGTCGCATTCGCACCATGTGCCGAATGGCATCCATAGGAAGAGCCCCCACTTGTCCCAGAACGACCGATCACCCGATGGCAGACTGCACGGCAGAGATCGGGTGAACTCCCGCATCATCGGAATCTCGCTGGCTGCCGCGTTGGGCGGCTTCCTCTTCGGATTCGACACGGCTGTCATCAACGGAGCCGTCGACGCCTTGGCGGAGGAGTTCGCGCTCAATGCCGGGCTCAAGGGCTTCGCGGTCTCCTCGGCGCTGCTGGCGTGCGCGCTCGGAGCCTGGTTCGCAGGCACTCTGGCCAATCGGTACGGCCGGCTTCCTGTCATGGTCGCCGCAGCGATACTGTTCCTCGTCTCTGCCATCGGTTCGGGCCTGGCCTTCGGCGTCACGGACCTCATCATCTGGCGGATGGTCGGCGGGCTCGGCGTAGGTGCCGCCTCCGTCATCGCTCCGGCCTATATCGCCGAGGTGTCCCCCGCCCGGGTGCGTGGACGTCTCGGTTCGCTGCAGCAGCTGGCGATCGTGACCGGAATCTTCGCAGCCCTCCTGTCGAACGCGCTTCTCGCATCACTGTCCGGCGGCGCCGCCGATCCGCTGTGGTTCGGGATCGAGACCTGGCGCTGGATGTTCATGGCCGAGGCACTCCCCGCTCTGGTCTACGGGCTCATGGCACTGGGGCTTCCGGAATCCCCACGATTCCTGGTGGCCCGCGACAGAGAGGACGAGGCCGCACGAGTTCTGCGTGTCTTCACAGGGGTTACCGACACCGATTCCCTCATCGAACGGATCCGGGACTCGATCCGACGAGAAGACCAGGAGTCGTTCAAGGACCTCATCGGCTCACGATTCGGACTCAAGCCGATCGTCTGGATCGGAATCCTGCTCTCCGTCTTCCAACAGTTCGTCGGCATCAACGTCATCTTCTACTACTCCACGACCTTGTGGAAGTCGGTCGGATTCGACGAATCCAGTGCCCTCCTGACTTCGGTCATCACTTCGGTGACCAACATCCTTGTGACAATCGTGGCGATTCTCCTCGTCGACAAGGTCGGTCGTCGGAAGATGCTGTTGGCCGGTTCGTTCCTGATGGGGATCTCATTGGCGATGATGGCGGTCTCGTTCTCGTTCGCCGAACTCGCCACCGCCGCCGATGGCACGACCAGCGCCCAGTTGGACGCGCCGTGGTCGATCATCGCCCTGGTCTCAGCCAATGTGTTCGTCGTCGGGTTCGGCGCCACCTGGGGGCCTCTGGTGTGGGTGCTGCTGGGAGAGATGTTCCCCAACCGGATCCGCGCAGGCGCCCTGGCTGTCGCCGCCGCTGCCCAGTGGATCGCGAACTTCGCCATCTCGACGACGTTCCCGATATTCGCCGATGTCAGCCTGACCTTCGCCTACGGCTTCTACGCCTTCTTCGCGGTGCTGTCGTTCTTCTTCGTCTGGTGGAAGGTGCCCGAGACGAAGGGCATCGAGCTCGAGGACATGACCGAAGATCTCACGGTGCGTCCCCGCGACTGATTTCGCCGAGGTTGGCCCGAGTGGGTCAGGCCGTTCCGTGTGCGGCGGGCTCAGGCTGTTCGTCCTTCTTCTTCAGGCCGATGACCAGTCCGATGATCGCCAGGACGAAGCAGGCTCCCAGTCCAACGGTCATCCCCGGTTCCACCTGATAGGCGGTGGCGAGGGCTTTGAACCCGATGAGTCCGACGGTCGAGTAGATCAGTGCCCACAGCGAACCGCCGACGACGAGAGCGGGAAGGTAGCGACGATAGCTCATGCCGCTGGTGCCTGCTGCGAGATTGACCACCGTCTGCACGCCGATCATGAGGAAGCTCACAGCGATCACGGGTGCGCCGTATCGCTCGATGAGCGATTCAGCCCTCCGATACTTCGGACCCGACATGATCGAGTCGATACGTTCGATCTTCCGGATGCCCCTGCGCGCCAATCGCCCGAGCAGGAAAGTTCCCCCCGCTCGGGCCAGGATGATGCCGAACAGGATCAGCCATGTGACAGCGATGGGGAACGACCAGTGGAGTGGATTCATCGCGAATCATCGTTCCTGGCGCTGTCGCTGGCTGTACCCGGATAGTCTCGATTGTCCACGCCACGATTGTACGCCAGGCGAGGTTAGTCTCCCCTCACCTGGCGCATCCTCATGTGGTGGCGCACAGGCGCCGTTCTCATGCTGTGGGGCACAGAGGTGCGGCGGGCCGTCTCAGACGAGCGTTCCGTTCAGATATACGGAGTTCACACGGGACTCGACCCCTCTGACATCCTCGGTGCTGAGATCACCGTCGACGACCACGAGGTCGGCGAGCGCACCCTCACCGATCCGGCCGACGTTGTCGTGGCCCAGCAGTTCGGCCGCGACTGAGGTGCCGGCGGCCAGTGCTTCCGTGGCGGAGAGGCCGACCCCGGCGAGGAGGCTGATCTCCTCGAGGTTTTCACCATGCGGGCCGACACCGGCGTCAGTGCCCATCGCAATCCTGACCCCGGCCTCATGGGCCTTTGTGATCGAAGCATAATGTGCTTCTACGACCGAATGGGCCTTGTCGACCACGGCCTGTGGCAGAGCCGAACCAGCCTCGGCGGCCTTGATCACTGCCTGCGGCGCCTGCAGGGTCGGGACCAGGAAGGTGCCGTTGGCGAGCATCAGATCAATGGCCTCGTCGTCGAGGTAGATGCCGTGTTCGATGGAGCGCACACCCGCGCGAACCGCGTTCTTGATTCCTGGTGCGCCCTGCGCATGGGACATGACGTGAGCACCTTGCGTGGCCGCCTCGGCGACGATGACGGCGATCTCCGCTTCAGTGAATTGGGAGTGCCTGGGATCGTCGCGGGGTGAGAGCACACCTCCTGTCGAGCAGATCTTGATGTGGTCGGCTCCGGCTCGCAGCAGCTCGCGAGTCTTGCGCTGCACGCCCTCGAGTCCGTCCGCCACGCCTGAGGGGCGGCCCGGATGCGGGGCGAGGAACGGTGAGTCGGCCCCCGAGACCAGGCGGAAGTCACCGTGCCCGCCGGTCTGGGACATGATGTTCACCGCAATCGACAGGCGAGGTCCGCGGACGACGCCCGCCTCGACCGCGACCTTCGCACCGAGGTCGGTGCCGCCGGCATCACGCACGGTGGTCACACCGCCTTTGAGGGTCTTCTCCATGTGATCGACGGAGTTGTAGAACTGCAGCGAGAACGGATCATGGAACGACGAGGAGTTGCTGGCCCCTGTGCTCGTCAGATGCACGTGGCAGTCGATGACGCCGGGAATGATCGTCTTCGCCGCACAGTCGATATAGGTGTCGCCGGCATCGTGTGAACCCTGTCCGCCCTCGGTGATTGCGGAGATCGCTCCCCCGTCGACGACGACATCTCGGCGCCCCGCCAGGAATCTGGCTCCATCGAAGACCTTGGCATTTGTGAAGACCGTGACCATTGGCTCTCTCCTCGTCATTGAAAATCGTTCGGGTGACGTGCTTCATACCCGTGGTTCACATCTATCACGGACATCAGCGTCCCGTCATGCTGTGGGTGAAGAACAGTGAAGCGTCGGCATCATAGTGAACGAGCTCTTGTGCCGAGTCGCGGTCCCGGAGCTCCTCGAGTGCACCTCCGGTGCGGCAGAGCCGACTTCGCTATTTGAGCTGCCGGACGAGGATGTCAGAGTCCCCGTTGCGCCCAACCGTGACGAATCCGCGATCGTGGTAGAGGCGGGCCGCACCGTTTCCGTCCGCGACTGAGAGACTGACTGCGGGGAAGCCGCTCATCTTCGCCAATGTGCACACGACGTCGAGGAGCATGCCGCCGATGCCCTGGGACTGGTGGTCGGGCAGGACAGCCAAGGACAGCTCGGGGATGTCCGCGGCCACCCAGCCGTACCCGGTGAAGCGCGAACCCGCCTCGGTGGTGGCGTCATCGGCGGGGTCGGCAGCCGACTTTTCGATCACGGCATCGATCGCGGCCAGGCGCAACCACGCGAGACCAACGATATCCGGATGCAAATCCTGGTCGGCAGATGCCTTGTCGGTGGTGTCGGAGGCATTCGAATCCTCCGCGTAGGCGGCCACTGCGATGTCGCCGTTGCGGCCCCAGCCCTTGAAGTAGAAGGCGGCATCGTCGCGTTCGAGGAGCTCGTCGACCTCCACCCGCGGCTGGTCCATTGACCAGTTGAAGCACAGATCGAGAAAGGGCAGAAACACCTCGTCTGCGGTCTCAGCTCCCAGCGGACGGATCCGTGACCTGAGCTCGGTCCGACGGCCCGCCTCGGAGGGGTCCTGATTCTGACGTTCGTTCATGAGTTTCCTTTCTCGACCGCACGGTCGATCCAGCGGCGGTTGCGCACGCGCCATCCCAAGGTCAGCGCCCGGAAGCCGACGAAGCCGATGCAGAATGCGGCCCACAGTCCCAGAGCGCCGGGCCAGTAGAGGAGGACCGGGATCAGCAGAATCGCATATCCGCCTACTGCCACCAATTGTGCCAGAGCGAGGTATCGGGCGTCCTCGGCGCCCATGAGGACACCGTCGAGGACGAAGACGTAGCCGGCGATGGGCATGCTCAGCGCGAGTACGGGAAGGAGGCTCGTCATCAGAGCGACGACCGCCGGGTCCGAGGAGAACCCGCGGGGGATGAGCCCCGCCCCGGCCAGGAGGATGAGCCCGACGACGACCCCGAAGACAATGCCCCACAGGCACAGCCGTCGGTTGATCGCGGCCACCGCATCGACGTTGCGGGCGCCCAGCTGCAGACCGATCAGGGCCTGACCGGCGATGGCCAGTGAGTCGAGGGCGAGCGCGAGGGCGAAGAAGATGCTCTGGGCAACCTGGATCGCGGCGAGCTCGGTCGTTCCCATAGTTGTGGCGAGGAAGACGAGGATGATCAACGCGGCGCGCAGGGAGGCGTTGCGCACCAGCAGCCATCCTGAGGTCTTTGCTGAGGAGAGCACACCGGACCAGTCGGGTCGGAATGTGGCGTGGAATCGTCGTGCCGCCCTGATCGAGATCAGCACGTAGACGGAGCACATGCCGGCTTGGGCGATGACGGTACCCACAGCGGAGCCGGCGACTCCCATGTCAAAGCCATAGATGAAGATCGCGTTCAACCCGATGTTGGCGATGCTTCCGGCCGCTGCCACCACCAGGGGTGTGCGCGTGTCCTGAAGTCCGCGCAGGAGCCCGGTGGCGGCGATGACGACGAGCATGAACGGCAGGCCCCACCAGGAGATGGCGAGGTAGGAGTATGCACCCTCGGCGATCCCAGCCCCGGGTTCGAAGGCAGCGATGAGAGGTCTGAGCAGGGGCAGGCCGATGACTAGCAGCGCCACCGATGTGCACAGAGCGAGCCAGATCCCGTCGAATCCCGCATTGATGGCTCCGGAGCGATCTCCGGCACCCATGCGCCTGGCGACGCGTGGGGTGGTGGCGTAGGCGAGGAAGATCATCAGTCCGAGGACGGTCTGCAGGATCGTCGATGCGATGGCCAGGGATCCCAGAGCACCGGCGCCGAGGTGGCCGACCATGGCCGTGTCCGAGAGCAGGAAGATGGGTTCGGCGATCAGCGCTCCGAGGGCCGGAAGTGCCAAACGGAGAATGTCTTTGTCGATCGTTGCCACGGACCGAGTCTAACGAATCGGCCGCTGCACTTCTCACGTCGGTGGCGAATGAGATCGTTGATCAACAAACACACACTGGCTGGGTGCCGGGGCTTCGACAGAGATCGGCGCCGAGGGGCAAGGTCAGGCTGCGTCCGACTTCGGTGCCGATTCCTCGTCGCCGTATGACGGGTCATCATGTGCAGTCAGTTACGAGATTCGCCTCGACATGCCCACCAATGAATATTGGCTCTCCCATCAGGCTCGGACGACGAAGCAGCAGAGAAGGCCACGTCGACGACGCCATCGGCAACGAACAGTTCCGACGACCAGTGGGCCACGGTCGACGTATGCGACTTGGCCGGAATGCTCCCGGACGGTTCGCCCCTTCCTGCCGACATGGCGCGCAGGCTCGCCGGCTATGCGTCGACATGGACACGAATCCTCACCGATCCGGCGACCGGCACGCCCCTCGATGCGAAGGCAACCAGCGACACAATTCCCAACAGCCTCGTTCCATTCGACCACAGCAGTCCAGCCAGCGGCGGCCTCACTCGATTCGGTAGCCTCCCTCATCTGTGCGCGACCCACCACCAGGCGAAGACAGACCGGCAGTTCTCAGTCAGAATGGCCGAGCCTGGTCGGCTCGAGTACGTGTTCAAACACGGAATCACCACCGAAGTCATGTCGCCCGACAACCCGATCAACATCGAGCACGCCAAGCTCTTCCTCGAGTATTTCGCCACGCCCCCGCCCAGCCCGGC
>JAKDSA010000153.1 GCA_030457025.1 Brevibacterium sp.
TTCATGCATACGAAGCTACTCACACTTTCGGCAGCCGGATCCCTGGCGTTGGCGGTGAACATCGGCCTTCCACCCGCCTCCGCGTCGCTGCACTCCGGCGATCCTGAAGTCTCTGAGTCTCCGCTGTCTGGAATCAGCGCAACCGGGGCACTTTCGGCAGGGGCCAGGGACGCATCGTCGACGACGAGGTCAGTCACGCGGACGAAGACCACATCCCTGCCGCCGTTGCTGCGCGCTCCGCAGAGCCTTCGTGATACTTCGGCTCATTTCACCAGCGCCGTTGTCGCTCATGCACAGGACCAAGCCGTGACGAGCCCATCGTCGACCGAGAGCCCTCATGTGTCCAATGATCGTAAGGATGGGGACCTTGCAGCGCCAACGGGATCAGGTGCCGCTGAAACTACGGACGGAATCACGATTTCGGCATTGTCCGATGTCATCGATCTGCCGTCAGCGTCACCGAATGTCGTAGGAATCGCATTCGACGACGACGTTCGGGTCGAGTTCGAGATCAGAACTCACACGAATGGCCGCTGGTCCGGGTGGCAGCACCTGCATGCTTCGGATGCCGGGGAGGGCTCGCGCGGCACGGACCCCTACTACACCACTGATACAGACAGTATTCAGGTGCGTGTTCTCGGTGACGGCGGCAGTCCAGCCGATGCCAAGGTCGTCAGTGTCGCTTCGAAGAGGCACCCCGGCGATTCAGAACTGGTGGCAGAGAATGCGCCCAAGAGTTCGGAATCGGTTGATCGGGAGGTGTCGCAGCATGCCCACTCAATTGACCACGCCTCGGTACCACCTTGCACACGGACGGGCGGATGCACCTGTCCACTATGCGCAGCATCGGCGGCCAACGTGGCGAAGAACTCTGTTGTCCAGCCCGAAGTCGCTACCCGTAAAGACTGGGGTGCGAGCGAGAAACTGGTACGAAATTCTCCCACGATCGCGGACTCAGTCTCCGCCGCAGTGATCCATCACACCGATGGCAACAACGACTATGCCGCAGAGGATGTGCCTGCGATTCTACGAGGGATCCAGTCGTTTCACATCACGGGTCGAGGGTGGTCGGACATCGGCTACAACATGCTCGTCGACAAATACGGAAGACTCTGGGAGGGGCGCGCAGGCGGGGTAAAGAAGGCCGTAGTCGGCGCTCACGCCGCCGGGTACAACACAGGATCGTTCGGCATTTCCGTGCTCGGCGACTATGACAAGAAGGCACCGCCCCAACGCACTCTTGATGCGGTCGCGGAGGTGGTCGGGTGGAAGCTGTCCTTGAGCGGGGTGAAAGCGGGTGGCTCGACATCACTAGCCGGGGAGGAGATGAAAGCGATTGTCGGACATCGCGACGTTGGCCAAACAAGCTGTCCCGGCGACGGGTTCTACGCCAAATTCGACTCGATCCGTCAGGCCGCCGATGACTACCAAACTGGGAAGAAGGCGGGCGCGGGCGAAGAGGATGAGAACAAGGACGAATCTGACAGACAGCCTGACCTTGTCCCCGGCGTCATCGATAGCAACGCTCGTGATGCACGAACCTGAACGCAAAAACTGTGAAGAACCCAAGCAAACGGGCTGACGATCGGACGGATAGAACAGTTTGGTAATCTTCGACCATGTCCGTCACTGAACTCTCTGACAGCGCCCAAAACTATCTGAAAGCACTTTGGAGTTTGGGCGAGTGGTCTGATGCTCCCGTCACGACCACCGCGCTTGCCCAGAAGGTTGGGGTCAGGCAGTCAACGACATCCGACGCGATTCGCAAACTCTCGGACGAGGGGCTCGTCGCGCACACGCCGTACGGGTCAATTGCTCTGACGGCACAAGGTCGAGTCTATGCCCTTGCGATGGTCCGTCGTCACCGCCTCATCGAGACCTTCCTCGTCGAGGTCCTCGGATACACCTGGGACCAGGTGCATAACGAAGCCGAGACCCTCGAACATGCGGTGTCAGACTTCATGGTCGACCGTATCGCCGAACATCTCGACCACCCCGATCGCGACCCTCACGGAGACCCCATTCCAGCTGCAGACGGAACCATTGATCGCCCGGCTGCGATCCCATTGACACACGTCGGAACGGGAAGCCGAGTCCGTGTCGAGCGGATTTCGGATTCCGATCCCAACCTTTTGCAGTTTCTGGCTGAGTACGGCATTCATGTCGGATCGTATTTCAGCACCGAAGCCGGTCCTCCATTCTCTGATTCTATTGTAATTCACCTTGAGGGAGGCAATGGAGCTGGCGTGACGCTCGGGCGCACGGCCAGCGACGCCATGTGGGTATCCCCGTGCTCTGCTGCGTGAGTTGTCGTAAGAACGGCGCTACTGAATTGTTGAAGTTGCGTAGACATACTCGGAGGCATCGTCGCTGAGGACTACAACGTTATCGTCTGGCTCCAATGTGAGACTGCTCTGGCCATCAGGGTGTTTCTCGAGGGTGATGTGGGTGCCCGGAAGGATGTTCTTCCGCTCCAGTTCGAAGAGTAGATGCTCAGGGGCGCGTCCAATTCTCGAAACTTGAAGTAGGTGAGCAGTCGGGAGAGCGGCGAGAGGTTCGCCGTCTCCCGGTCGCAGATCGTCTACCTTTGTTGGTATTCGGTTGCCATAGGGATCGAGCTCGGGGCTGCAGGCAAGAGCAGCCATCGTCTCCACGACATCGGAGCTCAGTGCCATTGCCATCACCGATGCCTCTTTCAATACGCGGTGCCATGGAACACTGAGAATCGTAAAGAGGTGGCAGCGGCAAATTCTTTCTGCGCGCACAGCCGACAGCGCCCTGCACGCGCCGGCGTCGGTCAATGAAAGTGGCCCATAATGCTCCTGCCTGACCAAATTGTGACTGGCGAGGACTCGAAGGTACTGAGTCACTGCAGGCCGACTGCGTTGCAGAGTCTCGGCAAGCTGGGCCCGGGTCATGGACTTGTTTTTCGACTCCTCCAGCTCCCAGAGACCGCGGAGGTACTCGTCGATCACGGAACTTGAGCCTCTGCCGAGTGCCGCTTCCACTGGTCGTTGGTCCGGCGATGTTGCCGCGACTTGGCGATCAGCCCGTGGCTGGGGCTGAACAGGTAAACACCGGTGAAGACGACACCTTGGACAAGCACAACTAGACCGCCAGATGAGGCATCCAACCAGTAACTCAGGTAGATCCCTAGCACCGAGGACAACGCCGACATGATGGGCGCGATGAGGAGCATTCGATTGAATCTATCGGTGAGAAGGTGGGCGGTCGCTCCTGGAATGATGAGCATCGCCACGACCAGGATGACACCGACAACCTGAAGTGCTACCACTGTCGTCAGAGCAAGGAGTGCAAGCAGCAGCGCTCCGAGAACCCGCGGCGACAGGCCGATTGCGTAAGCGTGAGTCGGATCAAATGCGTACAGAGTCAGGTCGCGGCGCTTGGCAATCAGGACGGCGAACGCGATGACAGCAAGCAGCGCAATCTGTCGAAGGTCCGAAGTCGAAACGCCGAGGATGTTGCCGAAGATGATGTGATTGAGGTCGGTGTGACTCGGCGTCGTCGAGATCAGCACTAGCCCCAGGGCAAACAGGGTCGTAAAGACGATGCCGATGGCAGCGTCTTCCTTGATCCGACTAGTTCCTCGAAGAATGCCGATCGCTGCGACTGCGATGAATCCGAAAACCAGCGCACCGGCGGCGAAGGGGATCCCTGCGATGTAGGCAATGACGACCCCGGGAAGAACTGCGTGCGAAACAGCGTCACCCATCAGAGACCAGCCGACCAGGATCAGCCAGCACGATAAGAGTGCGCAGACGATTGCAGCGAGCACTGTGGTGGTCAGTGCTCTGATCATGAATTCGTAGTGGAGTGGTTCGATGACGAGACTGTAGAGGTTCATTCGGATTCTTCTGCCCTTCGAATGTCGAGACCAAATGCCAGTGAGAGGTTCTCGGGGCGCAGAGCATCGGCGACAGGACCTTGAAAGAGGATTGACTGCAGCAAAAGGATTGCCTCATCAGCCAGTTGTGGCAGAGCATGCAGATCGTGAGTGGAGATGAGCACGCAGTGCCCCTCATCGGCGAGTTCACGCAGCAGTTGAACGATGGTCGATTCGCTGCTCTTATCTACCCCAGCGAAGGGTTCATCAAGCAATAGCACGTTGGCTCCTTGCGCAAGTCCACGAGCGACAAATGTGCGTTTCTTCTGCCCACCAGACAACTGTCCGATCTGTCGAGAACCGAAGGTCTGGAGCCCGACGCGTTCTAGTGCCTGTTCGACCACTTGACGATCCGCCGACGTGGGCTTTCGAGTGAATCCTTGATACGCGTAGCGGCCCATCATGACGACATCGCGGACGCTGACGGGGAACGTCCAGTCAACATCCTCACTTTGTGG
>JAKDSA010000085.1 GCA_030457025.1 Brevibacterium sp.
TGAGTTGTGTGAATTCCGTGAGGTGTCGCCGTCGGGCGGCTCAGCCCTTCGGCCACCCGGTGTAGCACTCGGCCAGGTAGCGCCGGCCGTGTTCGGATTCGAGGATCGAATTGAGTTCGCCGAGGCTGCGCTTCGTTTCGAACGCATCCTGGCTCGGGTCGGAGTGAAGCATCCGGGTCATCTGGTAGGAGAAGTTCTGCGCCTTCCACACACGTTTCGTCGCGGTGCGCGAATACCCGGCCAGCGCCTCGGTGTCGGAGTCCTTGAGCGCCGAGATCAGGGCCGGAGCGAGCACGGACACGTCGGCGAACGCGAGGTTGAGGCCCTTCGCGCCGGTCGGTGGGACGGTGTGGGCGCTGTCGCCGGCGAGGAACAGGGAGCCGTGCTGCATCGGCTCGGTCACGGCCGAGCGGAAGGGCAGGATGTTCTTGTCGATGATCGCACCGGTCTTGAGCGCGAAACCGTCGGGTCCATCGACCCGGGCCTGCAGCTCTGCCCAGATGCGATCATCGGACCAGTCGGCCACCTCGGTGTCCGGCGAGGTCTGGAAGTACATGCGCTGGACGGACTCGCTGCGCTGGGAGATCAGCGCGAAGCCGCGTTCGGAGCGGGAGTAGATGAGGACCTCGTGGCTGGGTGGGGCTTCGCAGAGGATGCCGAACCAGGCGAAGGGGTATTCGTGGAAGAAGCGCTGCTTCGTCTCAGCCGGGATCATTGCCCGGCAGGGGCCGCGGGAGCCGTCGGAGCCGATGACGTAGCGGGCTTTGATTCTCAGCTCGTCACCGTCCTCGGTCGTCGCTGCGACCCAGGGCCGCTCGGTTTCGATATCGCCGAGGCGGGTGTCGGCCACCGAGTAGAAGGTGGGGCGTCCGGTGCGTTCGCGGGCGGCGGAGAGGTCGACGAAGATCTCGTTCTGCGGGTAGAGCCAGACGGATTCGCCGACGAGGCTCGGGAAGTCGAAGGAATGGCTGACGCCGTCGACGCGGATGTCGATGCCGTCGTGGCGGTGGCCGGCGGTATGGACCCGGGACTCGATGCCTTCGGCCTCGAGCATCCGCACGGAACCGGCCTCGAGGATGCCGGCGCGGTGAGTGTGGGCGATCTCATCGCGGCTGCGACTGTCGATGACGACGGAATCGATGCCCGCATTGTGCAGTGTGTGGGCGAGTAGCAGCCCGGCTGGACCTGCTCCGACGATCGCGACGTCGGTATGGAATTCTGGCACCTGGGCCTCCTTGCCTTATCTGTCCCCTCAGTGTGCGCCCAGTCACTGACACAAGACGAGGACGATATCAATGAATGAGAAAAGCCCCCGGGGTTCGCGGCGGCGCGTGCAGGCTGTGTTGACGAATCGAAGAATTGTTGAGCAGAATGGAGTTTGCTGTGTGCGTAAGGGGCGGGTCGAGCGTTTCTGTCGACCCACCTCGGCGACATATAGCTCAACACATGCTCGAATCATCGCGGCAATCGGCCGCCCGCAAGCAGAAAGCGAATGAATGATCATCACCGGACTGATCGTCGGCTTGGCGCTCGGATTCGTCCTCCAGCGAGGACGATTCTGTGTCACCGGAGCCTTCCGCGATCTCACCCTGACCGGGAACACGCGGTGGTTCTCGGCGCTCATCCTCCTCATTGCCGTCCACTCGATCGGGCTGTTCCTGCTCAACGCACTGGGCGTCATCTCCCTGGAGGCCTCACCGTTCCCCTGGCTGGCCACGATCATCGGCGGCCTCATCTTCGGCTTCGCGATCGTGCTCGCCGGCGGCTGTGCCACCGGGACCTATTACCGGGCCGGTGAGGGGCTGGTGGGCAGCTGGTTCGCGCTGATCTTCTATGCGCTGACATCTGCTGTCATGAAGCTGGGGCCCGGTGCCTCGTTCACGGAGGGCCTGCGTTCGATCACGGTCGAGAGCGGCACGCTCCAGGCCTCGACAGGACTGAGCCCGTGGGTCTTCGTCGCAATCCTGTCGGCGATCGCCGTGTGGGTCACGGTTCGTCACAACCGCAAGAACACGACTCCTCTGGCGACCCTTCCTCCGCTCAAGACGGGCCTGGCGCACCTCCTCACGGAGAAGCGCTGGAATCCGTTCGCCACGGCCGTGGTCATCGGCATCATCGCCACGATCGCCTGGCCGCTGTCGGCAGCGACCGGACGCAATTCGGGCTTGGGGATCACCACTCCCTCGGCGAATCTGACGGGCTACCTGGCAACCGGCGATGCCTCGCTCGTGGACTGGGGTGTCATGCTCGTCATCGGCATTCTCGTGGGATCGTTCATCGCGGCGAAGGCCTCGGGTGAGTTCCGGATTCGGGTCCCCGACCAGGCCACCGTGGTCAAGTCGATCGTCGGCGGAGTCGGCATGGGCGTCGGCGCGGCGATCGCCGGCGGCTGCACCGTCGGCAACGCCATGGTCTCGACCGCACAATTCGAATATCAGGGCTGGGTCGCGACCTTCTTCATGATCGTCGGCGCAGGGGTCGCAGCGAAATTCACCATCAAGTCGGGACCGCGGACAGGTGTCGCGCAGCCCGCAGAAAGCAAGGTTGTATGAAACAGGTACTGGAGACAAACGGACTCGTCTGCCCTTTCCCCTTGGTCGAGGCCAAGGATGCAATCGGTGGAATGGACAACGGAGATGAGCTCGTCATCAACTTCGACTGCACCCAAGCCACCGAGGCGATCCCACAGTGGGCTGCGGAGAACGGCTACCCCGTGACCCACTTCGATCGCACCGGTGACGCCAGTTGGACGATCACCGTGCAGAAGGCCTGATCGGCCATAGGCCTCCCCGTGGTCACCTGAGCATCCCCGCTGTATGAGCGGCCCTGCGAATTCGCAGGGCCGCTCGCGTTTCTGTGTAGTTCGGGCTGCGCAGAATCCGCCAGATTCTGCTGCGCTGTCATTCCTGTGCCGAAAAGCACAGGCGTGATAAATGACTGTAATGAAAAAGTAATTGTATGATCATGATCAAGTCACCATTTCTGGTGTTTGTGCACATACGTGCTTTTCCAAGGAGTCTCAATGCCGCAGTCCTCGACGCGTTCACGCAAGTTCAAAGCCATCCTCGCCGGCGGCATCGTCCTCGGTGTCGGAGCCGCGGTGACGCTGGCTGCCTGGACGGACAACGAATGGGCCGAAGGAACCTTCGGTGCCGGTTCGTTCAACGTGCAGGGAAGCACGACGGGCGCTGAGGACAGCTTCACCGACCATGAGAGCTCCGAGGGCGCCGCGTCGTTGAGCTTCGATCTCGACGGCGGCGACAACCTCTCGCCTGGTGACACCGTAGCGGCCCCTTTCGTCCTGCGGCTCGACGGTGAAACCTCCTACGACGCGAGCGTGGTCCTCGACAACGCTGCGGGAAGCGGCGACAACCCCGCTGCCTTGACGTATGAGATAGTCACCGTGGCCGACGCCGCAGCATGCAGCGCGAGCGCGACGGGCGACTCGATCGTTCCCGTTGGCACAGCACTTGGTTCCATGGCCGGTGCCCAGGACTTCGCTCTCACAGCCGGTGCCGATGCGGCTGCGGGCGCACCCGTCACGCTGTGCTTCAAGGTCACGGCCGATGACACTCTGGCCCAGGGTCAGGACACCACGGCCCAGTGGCAGTTCACCGCGACCTCGGCTGAATAGTCACACCTGCCTCCGTGAGATTCACCTCGGGTCCGTTGCGTGACCCCAATCCGCCTGAGCGGGCCTCGTCAGGGCCCCGTTCAGACAGTCGACGGCAGAACCGAGTACGCGAACGGACTGGTCGGCGGCTGCGCAATCGCCGAATCAAAGCTGTTCTTGCGGGCGGCCTGGTCTTCGGCATCGGTGCCACTGCAACCCTAGCGGCCTGGACCGATACCGAAGCAGCTTCAGGATCATTCGAGGCCGGCACATTCAACATCGATCTGTCCGTGGACAAGACGTGGGGCAACAGTCGTGAGATGACTTTCAAAGCCACGGGAATGTACCCGGGGTCGAAGGTCTACGCTCCCGCCTACGTGAGGACTACGGCCGCCACCACGATGAAGGGGCAGATTCAGGTCGTGGGAAGCGGTGTCTCCGGATCGGCGAACACCATCGCAGAATCTCTCGAGTATCGCACCGTGACGCGGTCGTTCCCCTCGGCGGCCGAGGCCTTTGCCTCTCCCTGCGATGCCTCGGCGTTCGCCGGTTTACCGACGTTTGTCTTCGGCGGAGGTGCCTCCAAACAGCCGTTGAGGGCGTCTGCCACAAGTTCGGCCAAACAGACGGTCAGCCCCGTAGCAGGATCGGTCCAGGCCTACTGCTTCGAAGTCGTCCTGCCAGCCTCCACTCCGAGCGCTGCGCAGGGAACGAGCGCCGCCCATACCTGGACGTTCAACGCCGAGTCCGTTCCGGCAGGGTCCTGATGGTGCCTCAGCGTGAAGCTGGTGCCAGGAGCCCGGCTTCGTGGCTCGGCGCCGCACTGCTCAACATCCTCGCCGCAATGGGTGTCGTGTGCATCGTCCTCGTCATCCTCAGCTTCGCCTTCAACGTGTCGATCATGATGTTCAAAACGGGTTCCATGACTCCGACGATCACCGCTGGGTCGATCGCATTCGTCCATGAGATCCCCGCCGAGGAGATGGAAGTCGGGGACATCATCACCGCCGACCGCGGTGAGAAGGTGCTTCCCGTGACGCACCGCGTGACATCGATCCTTGGCGCTGACTCCGGGCAGGTCACCTTCGAGATGAAGGGTGACGCCAACGAAGCGAAAGACCCCGAACCCTACACGGCTGAGACCGTGCGAAGAGTCATGTTCTCGATACCCGGTGTCGCCCCAGCCATCCAGTCCTTCCGCGATCCCTTCGTGCTCGGCGGCATCACGATCGCTGCCTCCCTGCTCGTCGTCTGGGCGTTCTGGCCCAGACGTGAAGAAGACGAAGACGGTGATGAGATCGCCGAGGCGGGCGAGGGTAAGCCAAACAAGGCCGCGTCCGCGCTGCGCCAAGAATCCCAATCAGCCGTCACCCGCGCACCGAAGCACGCCCTCGCCCTCCCCGTCGCAGCACTGTTATTGGCAACGAGCAGTGGTCCGTTCGCAGCTTTCGATCCAGCGGCGACAGTGCCCGCAGCTGCTTCCGCCGCCGCAACCGGCACCACCGACACCGCCACAACCAACACCGCCGCCGAGGCGCGCGGTCAGTACCTGCGGATGCGCGCCGTCGGTGACGAATCGAAGATGCTCAACCTGAGACCCGGTTCCTCCGCGGGCTGGACTGTCGATGTCTGGGCAGATGCACCGGAACCCGGGACCGTGGAGTTGGCGATAGGCTCCGGGCAGCTGACAGAGACGATCGCCGAAGAGCTGCTCGTCAATGTTCAGTCGTGTGCAGAAATCGTGCCCATGGGCCAGTGCTCTGGTGGTGCAACCGAGCTGCTTCACCACACCCCACTCAACGAGCTTGGCACAGCTCCTGACAACGACCGCTACCTGCTCGACATGCCCAGTGACGAGAAGCGCCGTGTACAAGTGACAGTCACCCTGGCCCAGAACGCCGACGCCGAGGCCGTCGCCGGCCAGCGAAGCAGCGTGCGACTGACCGCGATCGGCCAGGGCGAAGAGGTCTCACTCGGCCCCGGCGATCCCGATGATCCCGACGTTCCCGGCGACCTCCCGCGAACCGGGATCGAAGGATGGCTGTGGATCTTGCTGCTCGCCTGCGCGCTCATCGCAGCAGGGTCCGTCGTCGTTGCACGAACCCGAAGCCGGAGGAAGTCATGACTCAGTCGCGCAGGCATTGGCCGCTTCGAAGTCGGCGAATCCGTGCCCTCATCGCAGGACTCGCCCTCGTCGTGCTCGTGCTCGGCCTCTCGGGTGTGCGTTCCACGATGGCTGGGTGGACGGGCTCGGACGAGGCCGATGGGTCGTTCTCAGCCGCGACGGTCCCGGCGCCGGCTTTGACCACGAAATGCGAATATAGATCAGGAATCATCGGTCTTGGAGCCCGAGTCCGAATCTTTTGGAAGTTGCCGGCCGGTTATCAACTCGATGACATCGTCGTAGAAGCTTCCACAAGTGGTCTTGGCTCCGTACTAGCCCCACTGACCGGGTTCAATCTTCGGTCGAACACCACCTCTACCGGCGGCGGGACCTATAGAACAGACGTGCCCACCAACCTCCTCGGCGGCTTACTTGGTCTCGGAAGCGAACTGGAAATCGCATTTTTGGTCGAGCACGAAAGCGGTTGGCAATCGGAGTCAGCCTCCGTCGCGAGCAACGCTGGGCTGATCGGTGGACTCGGCGGAAACTGCCGCAACCTGACTTAAAGCCCCACCACAGTCTCCGCCCCATCGGCCACGGTCAGTCGCAATGCCGTGTTCTGCTCGATGAGGCTCCACCCTTTGTGTTCAAGGCCCGAGGACGTCACGATCATCGCCCCGTCATCGAAGCGCTGCCAGCTCATTCGGTAGTAGTGGTCCTTGTGGTCTGGCGGCAGTTCGCCGTCGGTGCCCGAGGTGTCGAAGTTCTGATAGGGAATCGGTGTTCCCGCGGTTGCGTGCACGACGATCATCTCCTCAGCGCTGAGGACGAGCAGGTTGATCCCCGGGTGGTCGAAGTCTGCCCGCAGCGTCCGAACCGTCGCGATGGTGGCGTCGAACAGGCTCTCGCCCTCGGCCACGCGTCGCAGGACGAGAGCGAAGATGATCGCGGTGTCCGTGGTTCCGCCGATGCGTTCCACCTCGGCGGCCGTGGCGTATTCGCGGAGTCGTTCGATCGGATGGATGGATCCGTTGTGTGCCAGAGCGATGTTGTCGGCGAGGAACGGGTGCGAATTCTCGGTGAGGCCGACGGTCCCGTTCGTGGCCATGCGCAGGTGAGTGATCCGTGAGACCGTCGGGCGGCTGGTGAGGACCTCCGTGAGGTGGCTGTCGTCGGCACCTTCGTACGGGGTGCGATACCTCTCGAGGCGCCCGCCCCGAGACACAGTGTCTTGGACTTCGGGTCCGATGTCGAAGGTGCCCGAGGTGGTCCCCTGTGGGCGCGCCGATTCAGCGGAATCGGTTTCCGGCCGGATCCACGCGGTGCCCCAACCATCGTCGTGCAACCGACCGAGATTCTGCCACTGCCGGCAATCGTCGGTGCCGATGAGATCCGCCGCGCTCACCGGAGTGGGGGAGATGTAACCGAGAAGTCTGCACATGGTTCGTCGTTTCCTTCCGCAGAATACCGTCTGCCCCGCCGAGGCGGGTCTGCCCTTCAGCCTACGCGCGAAGGAAACGTCGACTGCGAAGTGTGAATCGGCTAAACTCTTATTAACTGTTATACATATAAGTGTTAATAAGGAGCTCGCGCAATGACGGTTATCGAGGTCCCGGTACCCTCGCTGGATAGTGAGGAACTGAGTTGGTCACCAATCAATCCGGACATGCTCAGCCGTCGGGAAGTTCAGCGCCAGACGGGGACTTATCGTGCCGCTTTGCTGCCGGAGATCGCTGCGTGGCAGGTGCGTCTTCCGGCTGAAATGCATGCTGACGTCGACGATGCCACCGGGGCCGTGGCTCGGGTCGACGGATTCGCAGCAGGAAAGCTGGGCACAGGTGATCGTATGGGCAGCCCTATGCCGAGCATTCTGCTGCGGACTGAGAGTGCATCCAGCTCGCAGATTGAGCAGCTGACAACATCGGCTCTTCAGCTTGCGCTTGCCGCCATCGACGAGACGACGAAGGTCAATGCCACAACCGTTCTGGGCAACGTGCATGCCATGGAGGCTGCGATCGGGGTGTCGGGGGAGATGTCCCTCCAGTCGATTCTCGACATGCACCGGGCTCTGCTGAAGAGTGATCGGATGATGGCTTCCGAAGCAGGGCGGTTCCGTGAGCAGCAGGTGTGGACCGGGCCGGGAGGAAGCGGACCGCTGCTCGCCGATTTTGTACCGCCGGCGCACCCTCGAGTTCTTCCTGCCATGGAAGATCTCGTCGAATTCATCGCGCGAGAAGATCTTCCCGTGCTGGTACAAGCCGCCGTCGCACATGCGCAGTTCGAGACCATCCACCCGTTCGCCGACGGTAACGGCAGAACCGGCCGAGCTCTGGTGCACGCAATTCTCAAGGAGAAGGGGCTTGTCACCACTTCGGTGATACCGATCTCGGCGGGACTGCTCACGGACATCGGTGCGTACTTCGCCGCGCTCGGTGCATTTCGCTCCGGTGATGCAGGACCGATCATTGCTCAGTTCACTCGTGCTGCACGGTTTGCCAGCCATACGGGCAGACAGCTTATGGACGAGCTGCTCACCGTGCTGCATGAGATGGAGCAGGCGCTGGCAGGGGTGAGGCGCGACTCGTCAGCATGGACATTGCTGCCCACGTTGATTGCGCAGCCAGTGGTCAATCTCAGCTTCGTCGCCGCCGAACTGGGGACCAACCAGGTGACGGCGTTGCGTGCGATCGACACATTGGTCGATCGTGGCATTCTTCTCGAGGCAACCGGACGTAGAAGGAACCGCGTCTGGCGGCAGCCGGGTGTACTCAGTGTTCTCGACGCTTTCGCGGACAGTGCGCGACGAAGCGGGCGATGACTAGACTCGAACCATGAAGATCACGGTACTCGAGGGAGACATCACCGAGGCCTCCGTGGACGCGATCGTCAACGCCGCGAACTCAAGCCTGCTGGGCGGTGGCGGTGTCGACGGAGCCATCCACAAGGCAGCCGGACCCGAACTGCTCGAAGCCTGCCGCGAAGTCCGCCGCACCAGTCACCCGCGTGGACTTTCTGCCGGCCAAGCCGTCGCAACAGACGCCGGTGCACTCAAAGCCAGGTGGGTCATCCACACCGTCGGACCGAACCGTCATCAGGGTGAGGCCGATCCTGAGGTGCTCGAGTCCTGCTTCGAATCGAGCCTCAACTTAGCCGTTGAACTCGGCGCCGCCTCGGTGGCCTTCCCGGCTATCGGCGGGGGAGTCTACGGATGGTCGGCCAGGGACGTCGCCGAGGCGGCCCATTCCGTCATCGTCGACGGCCGGGAACATGGACGCTGGGAGTCGATTCGCGAGGTCAATTTCGTCCTCTTCAGCGATTCGATGACGAGCGTGTTCTGCCAGGTCTTCGACCACGACCAATGGTGATGGCTGTGGTTATCCTGGACGTATGGGTGCAAGCTATGAAGAGACGATGACCGTCCCCATCGCCGCCCCCGATGTCGGGCAGAGGGCATTCGAGGTGCTGAGGAACCTGCAGGGTGCCGCCGGGTCGATTGCGACGACGCAGCCCGGGGTGCTGAGTGCCTCGTTCAAGGCGACGTGGAGGAGTTGGGGCGAGAAGATCACCGTCCACATCGATCAGGCGTCGGACGGCACCGTCGTGCGCATCCGCAGCGCCTATGCCTTTCCCCTCCAGGTCTTCGACTGGGGAGTGAACAGGGGAAATGTGCAACGGATCAGGGCCGGGCTCGAGCTCCCTGCTCGATCGGAAGGCAGCAGATCATGAGAGTCCACGACGTCATCCCCGACATTCCGGTGACCGACATCGACGCGGCCCGAGGCTTCTACGAGGACTTCCTCGGACTCGGCACCGAGGAGTTCAACCTGGGCTGGGTGGCCCGCTTCACCTCGGCGGAGACCGGGGCGCACGTCCAGCTCGTCACCGAGGACGCGAGCGCTCCGCTCACCCCCGTGCTCTCGCTCAAGGTCGATGACATCGATGCCGCATACGCTGAGGCACAAGCGAGCGACTTCGAGATCGTCCATCCGCTGACCACCGAGGAGTGGGGCGTGACCCGCTTCTTCGTCCGCGACCCCGATGGCAACGTTGTCAACATCACCGCGCACCGTCAGTGACTCACACCGCGGTGTAGCCGCCGTCGATGAGGTAGTAGGCGCCGGTGACGAATGAAGCATCGTCCGAGAGCAGGAAGTTCACAACCTTGGCGACCTCCTCGGCGGTGCCGAGTCGGCCGAGCGGGTGCTTGGCCTTGAGTCCGTCGAGGGTCTCCGCATCGAGGCTGCTCTCGACCAGCGGTGTCATGATGTACCCGGGGCCGACGGAGTTGATGCGCAGGCCCTGTGCTCCGTATTCGGCTGCGGCATTCTTCGTGATGCCCACGACACCGTGCTTGGCTGCGGTATAGGCGCCGTTGTTGACTGCCGCGACCGAGCCGTGGATCGAGGCCATGTTGACGATCGCGCTGTCCTTGGCACCGGCCTTCAGCATCGCGGGGATCTGGTAGCGCATGCCGTAGAGCACGCCGTTGAGGTTGATGTCGATGACCTTGTCCCAGTTGCCGAGGTCGGTCTCACCGACGGGAACCTGAGCACCGCCGATGCCCGCGTTGTTGACCGCGAAGTTGAGCCCGCCATAGGTGTCGACGGCGAATTTCACGACCTTCTCCGAGTCGTCCTTCACGCCCGTGTCCTGCTTGATCGCCGAGGCAATACCGCCGTTTCCGGTGATCTCGTCGACGACGCGCTGCGCCGCGTCGAGGTTGATATCGGTGACGACGAGCTGCGCGCCCTTGGCCGCGAGCTCCTTGCTGATGGCTTCGCCGAGGCCGGAGCCTCCGCCGGTGACGAGTATGACCTTGCTTCCTTAAAAGTTCGGGCACGGCTTGTGCCGTGGGCCTCACCAGGCAAAACAGATCGAGGGACGGGTTCATTCCTGCTGTCGGCTGAAGTGACCAATCACGCGGAGGGGGCATCTCGTTGAGGCGACCACAGTGGTGGTTGCGTGGATGCCTCAGAGTCTCATCCGACAGCTGGTATGTCGTCAATGTCCGAGGCCGGCTTCGAATCCTTGGCTATAGGCGGCAAGGAGGTCACCGGCAAGCGAGTTTCGCATGTGGCGGACCAGCATCTTTCTCTGTGCTGGATCGCGGATGATATCGAGTACGGCCATCCCGTCGTGCGGCGAGAAGGGCCGGGCCGCGATGTGAGCATAGTGGTAACTGGCCGCTGTGATGATGTCGGCATCGGTAGCGTCAAGTGCTTCGTCGTCGTCCCAAACCTCATCGTCGAATGGACTTTCAGACAGCGCACTAAGGATGACCGCGAGGTCCAGTCCGTCCTTGGGGTTGTCGGTGTGACGATCATGCCAGGCGAGGATCTTGAGTGCAGTCAGAGCGGCAGGGGATGCAACTTGCACTTCAGTTCCTCGCGGCATGCGCACTGAGACGGAGGTCGAGTGCGCTTCTTGAATCCCATTGACATCGAAAAGGTTGCCATCGGCGAACGTGACAGTACGGTCGGCCTCGTTGCCACCGAATGGAACGATGTCGACCTCGACTCCGAGAACGTTGAAATTGTGAGGTGCCTTGCCCCTGCGTGCAAAGGTTCCAGCGAGTTCGAGAAACTGCTCGTCGGTGCGGACTGCAACAGCGATATCGACATCATCTGTGGCGCGTATGGGCTCTTTCTGCTGCTGAGAATGGATGACGAGGTCCCGAGCAGCTGCGCCGATGACGAGCATCTCGACGTTTGACTCCTTGCAGACAACGCCAAGTTCGGCGAGGACCTCTTCGGGTACCGGGACGTCTTTGTGTCCGGTGAGATCGATCAACGGTCGTCTCCAAAGAACTGAGTTCTGATTTCGTCGATACGCGGATCGTCTTCGAGCAGCAGATCGGCGCGAACGAGGAGGCGAGGGGCCGTTCTATTGTTGGACGGTACCGGTGGGTTTTTGCAGAGAGCAGGTCGAATTCGAATCATCCCTTGCTCGTCTTTGCGGAGTCGCCCTTGTCGAATCAGCTCTCGCCGATCGCCAGCGTTGCCGCTGAGGTGAATGAGCACGGATGCCGGCCGGATCGGCGCACCGAGGCGGGCGGCGGCGATTTCCGAGCCGAATAGCGCAGCCGGTGGAAGAGATACGTCGAGCAGATCTGAGGGCTTCTTCCAGATGTCGCTGGTAAAGCGTTCTTCGGGCCAGGCAGTGGGTTGCATCGCCGAGTACGCCGAAATCCATTCGTGTTCCAAAGCGGATCTTCTCAACAGCTCATTGTGCTTTCCCTCCAGAAACGACGGAGTGCGCTCGCGCAGGGCCCGGATGACGCGATTGACCGTTCCCAGGGAAGCCCCGGAACTGTCAGCCAGCGCCCGCTGCGAGGGCGTGATGCCGAAGTGCTCATTGGCTGCCAGAAGTGAGAATGTCACCGGTAGGCCGGTGCGGGTGAACGGTGCAGTAGCCGTGGATTGTTGGGCTGAGCGACTATTGCTTTGGCCCGTGATTTCAATGACCAGACCATCTCCGCGCAGTGAAGCATTTCCCGAGGAGTCCACGTATCCTCCCCACCCCCGATCTTTGAGCTGCTGCGCACGTGTTTGCGTGACTCGCTCTGAAATCAAGACCGTGTCTCGACCGTGAGGGAACATAGCGACGTCTGCTTTTGTGTTCGAAGGGCTGGCAATTGCTGAGAACGTGTGAGGCTGTCCTCCGTCTTGAATCGTCAGTGTTCCTGAAACGGCCTGCCCGTATTCGTCCGCATGACCGGACCACCCGACGCGCATGCCCAATGCAGCGAGATGGCTGAGGGCCCGTTCGATGAATGCGGGGGCGTCTTGGCTCCTATGTTCAACCGTATCCATATGTTCAGGATACTTGAACATATGAACAAATTGAACACCCTGCGGTGAAGTTGATTAACCCACGAGCACGATGCGAACGACGATCGACACAGTTCAAGTGCAGTCGACTCCCAGTGCGACGACGGTCGTACTCAGCCTGTCGGTTCCGCCGGTACCGGTTGAGCTCGGTCCTTGACCTCGTCGAGGCGGGAACCAATCGTCGCCAGTGCTCCACCGGGGAAGAGTTCGAAGACGTCACCGGAGTAAATGTCCGTATAGGGCTCCTCGAACAGGCGACCACGTTCGACGACACCATTCGTCGACAGTTCATCGATGATCTGGCGAACGAACTCGATCTGGATCGCAGAGAAGCGTGAATCGTCGAGATACTCCCCGAACAACTCCATCACTGCCTGCCTCTCGAGGCCGACCAGTGACCGGACGAAGAGCCCCAGCCCGTCGGCTGTCTCAGCGGCACCTTGGATCGACATCTCATCGCCGACGCCACCGTCGACGAGGATGTTCTTGAGCGCCTCAAGGTCTGCCTCGGTGAGCTGCTGATTGCGCATCAGCTTCTGCACTGCGAGATGGTTCTTATGCTCGTTGAGGTACGCGCGAGCCCTGTCTCGCAGCCGGTCGATGTTCAGCCCGGGTTCGTGGGCCGGGAGTGAAGACGATTCGTTTTCCCGCAGTTCATCGACGAAGTCGGTGTAGATGGGATTCTGGCGCTTGCCCTTCGCGAACCTCACCAGCTCGCGCACACGGATGCGGACGTCTTCGAGATCGGGCAGCGTCACGTCCTGCCACCATTCAGCGCGGACGATGTCTTCGAGCAGTTCGACCTGTGCTGCCACCATGGGGATGCTCTGCTTGGTCAGCAGCACCTCGGCGATGTCTTGGATGGTACGGCTCGCTGGGGTCACGAACACTCCGTCGAGTGCGGACAGCTGGGCGGTGAGGACGATGAGGTCGAATCGCTTTGCTTCTTCGGAGG
>JAKDSA010000018.1 GCA_030457025.1 Brevibacterium sp.
CCCCCCCCCCCCCCCCCCCCCCCCCCCCGGCCCCCCGCCCCCCCCCCCCCCCCCCACTTCTCGATGGCTGCACCCCGAACGGGGTGTTCGATCAGCCGGAGAAAGGTTCGATGGCCTTGACCTCGACCTTGATCTCCTTGCCGTTGGGGGCTTCGTAGCTGGTCTTCCCTCCCACGGCGACACCGAGCACCGCGGAGCCCAATGGTGACTTCTCCGAAAATACGTCGATATCGGAGTCGCCGGCGATCTCGCGGCTGCCCAGCAGGAACCGCATTTCGTTTCCGGCGACCTTCGCGGTGACGACGGAGCCGAGCGACACGGTCTTGCCATCGCTGTCGCTGGATCCGACCTTCGCAGACTGCAGGAGCACTTCGAGCTGGCGAATGCGCGCCTCTTGTTTGCCCTGTTCCTCCCGCGCCGCGTGGTAGCCGCCGTTCTCCTTCAAGTCACCCTCGTCCCGGGCGGCTTCGATCTTCTCAGCAATCTCTGCCCGTCCCGGTCCGGAGAGGTGTTCAAGTTCCTGCGACAGACGGTCGAAGGCTTCCTGAGTCAACCATGTTTCTTCCTGGGTGACATCCTCGGTCATGACTTCTCCTTCTTCGGTTCGGCGCACTGACAGGCGCGTCAGGCAACGAAAAACCGGGCGTTGGGTACGCCCGGATGTTGAATGAAACTACAGTCTAACGCATCTGCTCACGAAAACGATGATCTCCGTCACGCGCACATACATCTGTTGTGGACGGTTCGGCCCTGCCGCAGGCGAAGCGTTCGGCCGGCACAGTGCTATTCGAACCAGCACGCGTCGGCATGGCCGGACGAGGCGAACTGGGTCGTAGCCAGATCGATGTCCAGCTGTGTGGGTGAGTTGGGATCGGCGGTGGGATCGGCCGGGAGCGTCACCTCGGTGAAACCGACGATGGCCTCGTACTCGTTCGTCGCCTGAACGATGCAGTGCACATCCCGATCCTGATCAGGAAATATTGCCACTGTGACCTGTGTTGATGAAGAGTCGACAACTGAATAGCCCAGTGTCTTGGGAGTCGTGGGAGTGGTCTGGGGGCGGAATGCCACGAACGCAATCGCGATGACCAGGGCAGAGACGATGACGACAGCGATGATCGTGGCCGTCTTTCCCAGACGGCGCTTGGGCTCGCGGACGCGGCCATAGCGATCATCTTGCAGTGGTTTTTCCACTGTTACCTCAGTCATTGAATTCCTCATCTACGGACATTGCGCACTAATCTAGAGTAGTCGATCCGTCTCCTGCGATCATTTCAGGCATTGTGCAGGAAACGGAACGTCACCAGGCTGAATCGAAAGGGACACACGAAACATGACTTCGCTTCCGTACCATGGACTGCGTCTGCTGACGGTTCATGCCCATCCTGACGACGAATCCTCGAAAGGTGCGGCCACAAGCGCGAAGTACGCTTCCCTCGGTGCGCGAGTCCTCATTGCCAGCATGACCGGTGGTGAAGCCGGGGACATCCTGAACCCGGCACTGCTGCAGAGCCCGAAGGCCACACGCGACATCGCAGGTCTGCGTCGCGAAGAGATGGCTGCGGCCGCAGCTGCCCTCGACGCCGAACACGTGTGGGTCGGACACGTCGACTCCGGGCTGCCCGATGGTGACTTCGACAATCAAACGCCCCCCGGATGCTTCTACCGCGTCCCCGACGAGGTGGCCATGCTGCCCCTGGTGCACATCATCCGCAGCTTTCGCCCACAGGTCGTGACGACCTACGACGAGCTGGGCGGATACCCTCACCCCGATCACATCAAGAATCATGCTGTGACGATGGCGGCAGTCGCCGCCGCAGCGGACGCGGAGATGAACCCGGAACTCGGCGAGCCCTGGCACGTTGAGAAGGTTTACTACAACCAGGATCTGTCTGCGAAGAAGTGGGTGACCATCCACGAGAAGATGACCGAAGCTGGTCTCGATTCTCCCTTCGCCGATCACATCGAGGACTTCAAGAAACGCGATGCCCAGCGGGTCAATTGGCTGAGTACGACGATCGACTGCGCGGAGTTCTTCCCCTCGCGTGATCGTGCGCTTCTGTCCCATGCCACACAGATCGATCCAGAGGGCGGCTTCTTCTCCGCCTCACGCAAAGCAGCGCGGACGTACTGGCCCACGGAGGAATTCGAGCTGGCCATCGACAACACCGGTCGGACCCCTCTGACTCCCGGCGTAGATTTTCAAGAGACCGATCTCTTCGCCTCAGTGACCATCGATGACGGCCGCAAGGTGCCCGCAGAGGGCATGCTGCCTGCCTCACCGAACGACGATGACTACGACGAAGCGACAGGTGAGAGTGCATGATTCTGGCCGCAGCACAGGACGCGCCCCCCAGCGGAGGTCCCGATCCTGACCTGGTGACTCCCGGAACGATCGGCTTTGTGGTGACTCTGGTCATCGTCATCGCCGTCATCTTCCTCATCCGCGATGCCCTCAGACGAGTTCGCCGTGTGCGCGCACGCGCCCATGCCGATGATGCGTATCCGATCCCGATGCGCAAGCACGCGGTGCCCAACCAGTCAAAGCTCTCCGGAGAATCTGCACCCGTATCGGGTGAGGAAGCGTCGACGACGGCCGAGACTGTGGAACCGGAAACTGAGCAGCCGGATCCCGGCCAGACGGCCCCAGGGCAGACCGGCCCAGAGCGACCGCAGGACTGATCTGCAGGACTGATCGGCAGGAGGTCTAGTAGGCGGCTACCGCGGCGACGAGAAGTGCCGCGAGATGGCAGCCGTAGCCGGCGACAGTCAGGATGTGGAAGATCTCATGAAAGCCAAGCCACTTCGGTGAGGGATTCGGCTTCTTGATTCCGTAGATCACTGCCCCGACGACATAGCAGACGCCGCCGGCTACCACGAGAATGCCCACCGCAGGGTTGCTCGCCCAGATCTGGGGAATATAGCCGACCCCGGCGACACCGAAGCCCACATAGATGGGAACGAAGAGCCACCTCGGCGCGGTCGTGAAGATGGTCCTGAAGGCTGTGCCCAGGATCGCCGCGCCCCAGAGGACGGACAGGAGGAGGATCGTCTGGTCCGCGCGCAGGGTCAGCACCGCCAGAGGCGTATAGGTGCCGGCAGTGATGAGGAAGATGTTCGCGTGGTCGAGCCGGCGCAGAATCAGTCGGGCTCGAGTGCGCCAACGTCCCCGGTGGTAGACGGCAGAGGTCCCGAAGAGCAGCATCCCGGTGATGGCGAAGATCGCTGCCGCGATCCGGGATTCGATGGTGGGGGAGATGATGACCAGCGCCAGGCCCCCGAACATCGCCAGAGGAAAGGCTCCAGCGTGGAACCAGCCACGCAGTTTGGGCTTGACCTGACCTGCCAGTTTGTCCAACTCGCGGCGCAGGGCGGAGCGTCTGCGGGCAATGTGGATGGGGTAGCCGGAGCGCGACTCCGCAGGTGGCGTGGAGCCTGCTGATCTCTGTCGTTTGGAGCCGGGAGAGGATGGTTCAGTCGCCGGTGCGTTCATAGTTCCAGGATATCGGTCTCAGCTGAGGGCTCATTCACCGGTGCTATCGACAGAGCCGCCGCCGACGCGAAGCCCGTCGAGATAGTACTGTGTATGGTGGTCGAACCGACCGGACAACGAGTGTGAAAGAGGACAGTGTGGCGCGACCGGTGAGCCTGCTCTATCGTCTCTATGAGCGGCGGCTCCTGCGCGAGCTCGACAAGTCTGTGCCGGTGCCGCGGCACGTGGGTGTCATCACCGACGGCAACAGGCGCTGGGCGAAGGAGTTCGGTGCCACCACTGCAGACGGGCATCGGGCCGGAGCCGAGAAGATCGTAGAATTCCTCCGCTGGTGCGATGAGATCGACGTCGATATCGTCACTCTCTACGTCCTGTCCAAAGAGAACCTCGCCAGGTCCGCCGAGGAGGTCGAGGTCCTCATCGAGATCATCTCCGACATGGTCGAGAAGATCGCAGCCCTCAACGGTGTGAGGGTGCAGCTGGTCGGGGACCTGGAGATCCTGCCACCGGGCCTGCGGGCACGCCTGGAGGCGGCCACCTCGGCGGGGGACTGCCAGATGCGCGTCAACGTCGCCGTCGGCTACGGCGGGCGGCAGGAGATCGTCAATGCGGTGAAGTCCCTGCTGCGCCTGCGCACGGATGAGGGGACCGATCTGGAGACGATCATCTCCGAACTCTCGGCGCAGCAGATCAGCGAACATCTCTACACCAAGGGCCAACCGGACCCCGATCTCATCATCCGATCCTCCGGTGAGCAGCGTCTGTCCGGGTTCCTGATGTGGCAGAGCGCCTACTCGGAGTTCTATTTCTGCGAAGCGTACTGGCCCGACTTCCGACGCACCGACTTCCTGCGCGCCGTCCGCGACTACGGGCTGCGCCAGCGCCGCTTCGGAAAGTAGGTCTCGGAGCTTCCGCGGTTCATGCGAAGTTCACTGCCGCGACTTTCCCGAAACTGCGTGCCGTTGCCGAAAGCGCATCGATTCGGGGTTAGGTTGGCAGTAGTTGGTCGACACCAACCCGAGATCGGGGGATGTCAGGACTCGGATCTCGGCGGTACTCACGCCACAGGGGTCCTCATGACCGCACATGTCCACACTTACGTTCTCGACACCTCGGTGCTGCTCTCCGACCCGGGCGCTCTGTTGAGATTCGCAGAACACCACCTCGTCATTCCGCTGGTCGTCGTGTCCGAGCTGGAAGCCAAACGCAATCATCCCGAACTCGGTTTCACCGCCCGCAAAGCACTGCACATCCTCGACGATTTTCGATCCGAATACGATCGTCTCGATGAGCCGATTCCCGTCGGCGACGCCGGCGGAACACTGCGGGTCGAGCTCAATCACGTCGATTCATCGTCGATGCCGGTCGGCTTCGACCGCACGGAGAATGACACCCGCATCCTCGCTGTGGCCCGCAACCTCGGCGCTGCAGGACAGGACGTGGTGGTCGTGACCAAGGATGTGCCGATGCGTGTGAAGGCCTCGGCGCTTGGACTGCAGGCCGAGGAATATCTGGCCGAACTTGCCACGGACTCCGGGTTCACAGGGATGAGTGAGCTGTCGCTTGATGACGAGGAGATGTCGCAGTTCTACGATCAGGGATGGGCCACCACGGAGGCGGTCGCCGACGAGGTCGTCAACACCGGCGTCGTCATCACCTCTCCACGCGGGTCCGCGCTGGGTCGCGTCCGAGCTGGTAAGCGAGTGTCGCTGGTGCGCGGAGACCGTGATATCTTCGGCGTCCACGGCCGGTCCGCTGAGCAGCGAGTGGCGATCGACATGCTCCTCGACGATGCGCTGGGAATCGTGTCCTTGGGAGGTCGAGCCGGGACGGGGAAGTCCGCACTCGCCCTCATGGCGGGATTGCAGAAGGTGCTTGAGGAGAATCGGCATTCGAAGATCATGGTCTTCCGCCCGATCTACGCCGTCGGCGGCCAGAACCTCGGTTATCTGCCCGGCAGCGAGGGAGAGAAGATGAACCCCTGGGCCGAAGCGGTCTTCGACACGCTCGGGGCTCTGGTCAGTAAGAACGTCATCGAAGAGGTGATCGATCGCGGTTTGCTCGAGGTGCTGCCACTGACCCACATTCGGGGCAGATCCTTGCATGACGCGTTCGTCATCGTCGATGAGGCTCAGTCGTTGGAGCGCAATGTGCTCCTGACCGTGCTTTCACGCATCGGCATGAACTCGAAGGTGGTGCTCACCCATGATGTGGCGCAGCGCGACAACCTGCGAGTGGGGCGGCATGACGGTGTGGCAGCGGTGATCGAAAAGCTCAAGGGCCATGATCTCTTCGCTCATGTGACGTTGACGAGGTCGGAGCGATCGGAGATCGCAGCCCTGGTCACCGATGTGCTCGAGGAGTTCGATCCCTTCCGGGCCTAGGCGACGTTGACATGAGGGAGGGCTGGCCGCAGACCGGCCTCTGAGGGACCTGTCCGCGTCGAGCGCACACCTTAGCCTCGAGAGCTCACGCTATAAGGTGTGCGCTCGATGGTGTGACTGGGAGAAGGGCCCGGCGCGCGAGTGTGAATTCCGCGCAGCCGGGCCCAATCGGTGGGTGTGAGCTACTTGTAGCTGCCGATCATCGTGGTGACGTCGAGTGCCTGGTCGAGGTCGGCCTCGGTGATGGAGCCGTCGGAGACGAAGCCGAGGTCGATCGTGGCTTCCTTCACGGTCATCTTGTTGGCCACGGCGTGCTTGGCGATCTTCGCCGCCGATTCGTAGCCGATGACCTTGTTCAGCGGAGTCACGATGGAGGGGCTGGCCTCGGCGAGGAAGCGGGCACGCTCCTCATTGGCCTGGAGCCCGTCGATCATCTTCTCGGCCATGACCGTCGAAGAGTTCGCGAGCAGACGAATGGACTCGAGGAGGTTCGAGGCCATCACTGGGATGCCGACGTTGAGCTCGAAGGCACCATTGGTCGAGGACAGAGCCACTGTCGCATCGTTGCCGATGACCTGTGCGGCGACCTGGATCGTGGCCTCGCAGATGACGGGATTGACCTTGCCGGGCATGATCGACGAGCCGGGCTGCAGGTCGGGGATGGCGATTTCGCCGAGGCCGGTGTTCGGTCCCGAGCCCATCCACCGCAGATCGTTGCAGATCTTCATGTAGCCGTAGGCGATCGTACGCAGCTGGCCCGAGGCCTCGATGAGACCGTCGCGGTTGGCCTGAGCCTCGAAGTGGTTGCGTGCCTCCGTGATGGGAAGTGCGGTCTCCTCGGCGAGGATCTCGACGACGCGGGCCGAGAATCCGTCAGGCGTGTTGATGCCAGTTCCCACGGCGGTTCCGCCCTGCGGGACCTCAGCCACGCGGGGCAGTGAAGCCTGGATGCGTTCGATGCCGTAGCGGACCTGGGCAGCGTAGCCGCCGAACTCCTGTCCCAGCGTCACCGGAGTGGCATCCATGAGGTGGGTGCGGCCGGACTTGACGACCGAGGCGAACTCCTTCGCCTTCTTCTCCAGCGACGAGGCCAGCGTCTCCATAGCCGGGGTCAGCGTGTTGACCAGGGCCTTGGTCACAGCGAGGTGCACCGAGGTGGGGAACACGTCGTTCGAGGACTGGGACGCGTTGACGTGGTCATTGGGGTGAACGTCGATGCCCTTGGATTCGAGGGCCTTGCTTGCCAGGGACGAGAGCACCTCGTTGGTGTTCATGTTCGAGGATGTGCCCGAACCGGTCTGGAACACGTCGATGGGGAAGTGCGCATCGTATTCGCCGGCGATGACAGCCTCGGCGGCGTTCTGGATGGCTTCGGCCCGGTCGGCGTCGAGGACCCCGAGCTCGAGGTTGGCCTTCGCGGCTGCCTTCTTCACCTGGGCCAAAGCGGCGATGTGAGTAGCTTCCAGGGTCTTGCCCGAGATCGGGAAGTTCTGCACGGCGCGCTGTGTCTGGGCGCTGTACAGAGCATCTTTGGGAACTTTCACTTCTCCCATGGTGTCGTGCTCGATGCGAAATTCTTCGCTCATAGTTGTCCTTTCCGACATGGAGTCTGGGCTGTTCGGCTGTGGAACTGGGCTGGTCGCGGGTGTGGGCCGGGTCAGGACGCGTAGGTTGAGGTCGCGTCCTCGTCGCCTCCGTGCTGTGCGACGACCGTGGTCTGACCGTCATGCAGCTGGTAGGTCAGGCCGACGATGATGAGGCGGCCCTCATCGACTGCGCGGGAGATGATCGCTGAGAGCTGCATGATCTTCTCGACTGTGTCCATGGTGTTCTGCGCGACCGTCTCATTGACGGTCGTGCGATTGTTCTTGCGGGCCCTGGCCACTGTAGGCAGGATCCGCGCGACGACATCGGAGATGAACCCTGGGGGAGTCTCGCCGGTGTCGTAGGAGTCGTACGCCGCTGTCACGGCACCACAGCTGTCGTGGCCGAGTACGACCAGCAGCGGAGTGTCGAGCATCTCGACGCCGTATTCGAGCGAACCCAGCGTCACTGGGTCGACGACCTGTCCGGCGTTGCGCACGACGAACATGTCCCCGAGACCGACGTCGAAGATCATCTCGGCAGCGACCCGGGAGTCGGAGCAGCCGAAGAGGGTGACGAACGGTTTCTGGTTGCTCGACAGCGCTTCACGACGAGCACTGTCCTGGTTGGGGTGCTGTGGAACGTCATCGACGAACCGATGGTTGCCTTCGAGCAGGCGTTTCCATGCCTCGTTCGGCATCAGCCGATACCTTCTTCCGAATTGTGTGGCCAGGGAGGCCGAGCCGGCGGAGTCCGAGTCGACAATGATCTGTTGGTGATGGGGAGCGGGGCTCAGATGAGTCCGCGGCGGGCCGCCTCTTCGGCAGCTTCCACATACGAATGGGTCTTCGCAGCCTGATGCTCGGCGAAGACCGAACGCACAGTCCCCGACTTCGAGCGCATGACCAGCGAGTGCGTGGTGACGTGTCCGCCATCGAACTTCACTCCGTCGAGCAGATCACCGTTGGTGATGCCGGTGGCCACGAAGTAGCTGTTGTCACCGGTGACGAGGTCATCGGTGTTGAGTACCTGGTCGACGTCGAGTCCGGCTGCGGCCGCAGCCTCACGCTCAGAATCATCCTGTGGCCACAGACGGCCCTGGATGACTCCGCCCAGTGCCTTGATCGCGCAGGCAGTGATGATGCCCTCAGGGGTACCGCCGATTCCCATCAGCATGTCGACGCCGGTCCCGGGACGGCAGGCGGCAATGGCGCCGGCGACATCACCATCGGTGATGAGCTGGATGCGTGCTCCTGCGGCGCGGATCTCATCGATCATCTTCTGGTGGCGGGGACGATCGAGGATCATCACGGTGACCGAAGACGGGTCGTTCGTGCCTTTGCCCTTGGCCACGCGGCGGATGTTCTCGGCCACAGGCAGGCGCAGATCGACGGCGTCGGCGGCAGCGGGACCCGTGACGAGCTTCTCCATGTAGAAGACTGCGGACGGGTCGTACATGGCACCGTCTTCGGTGACCGCCATGACCGAAATGGCGTTGGGCATTCCGAGTGCGGTCAGACGGGTGCCGTCGATCGGGTCGACTGCCACGTCACAGTGGGCGCCTTCGCCGTCGCCGACCTGCTCACCATTGAAGAGCATCGGCGCTTCGTCCTTCTCGCCTTCGCCGATGACGACTCGCCCGGCCATGCGGACGGTCGAGATGACGTTGCGCATCGCAGCGACAGCGGCACCGTCGGCAGCGATCTTGTCACCGCGTCCTACCCAGGGGGCGGCAGCAATGGCGGCGGCCTCGGTGACTCTGACAAGCTCGAGGGCGAGGTTGCGGTCGGGAGCGTCGGCTCCGACCTGTGCTTTCTGGGACCAGGCATCCGTCACAGCTACGGGAGGAGCCACGGCATCCACTCGGCCTCGGTCATGATGAGATTTCACGTCAGCAGATTCATTGGAGTCACTCATGCGTCCAATTGTGCCACCCCGCACGTTCGGCTCCGACATCGGGACAATTTCGCGTCGTCACTGTGCCCTCCATCATGATCGCCCGCACAGGATTGGCCCTTGGAGGCAACCACGAGGACAATGGCGATGTGAATGCCCAATCCGATACCTACGCTGTGGGAACTCAGGCACCTGTGACGAGTACGGATGCCAGTTCCGGGGGAGTGCCAATGACTGACGAGTCCGGAGTGATGCTCCCGGGTTCCAGGGAAGAGATGCGCTTCCTGCGGAAGAACTCGAACTGGGTCAACATGATCATCGCGATCCTGGCCTGCCTGGCTGTCGTCGCCGTGGTTCTGCTCATGGCCCCTCAGCCGGAGGTCGACTCCAAGCGTGTGGTCGATTACCAGCTGATCGCGGAGCAGTCGCAGGACAGCGCAGACTTCGATCTCGTCGTGCCGGAAATCCCGAGTGGGTGGACATCGAACGAGGCGAGTCTGGACCGCGTGGGCGATTCCGACTACACCTCCTGGTACGTCTCCTTCGTCGACACCGAACGGCAATGGGTGAGCATCGATCAGGCCAAGGCGACCGAGAACTGGGCCGAGAACCAAGTCGACGATGCGATTGCTGCTGAGACAGTGACCGTCGGTGGCTCGGATTTTCAGATCTATCGGACCGAGGACGCCAAGGAATACTGGGTCACGGGCAAGGGTGACACGTTCGTCGTCATCACCGCAATTGCGACTCCCGAGACCATCGACTCATTCGCAAAGCAGGTTGCCGAACAGCTGAAATGAGTTTCTGACCGTTCAGTTGACGGTTGACTCAGTCCTCGTCGTCTGAGGAATCTTCCCGGGCTTTGTCGAGGCGTTCCCGCGCTCCGTCGAGCCACCCCTGGCAACGGTCGGCCAAGGCTTCGCCTCGTTCCCACAGGCGCAGGGAGTCCTCCAGGGGAAGGTTGCCGGCTTCGAGTCGCTTGACGATTCCGACCAGTTCTTCACGGGCCTGTTCGTAGCTGAGGGAACTGATGTCGGCCTGGTTCTGCTGAGTTGTCGGTTCTGTCATGACTGCATCCTTCGTGTGGTTCTTCGAGTGTGTCTTGGATTGGAGCTGTGGTGAGTTGGGCGCTCAGTCGTCTTCGGAGCTGTTCTGCACCGCTGTCACCTCGGCGTCGAAGCGTCCACGAGCGACACGGACGTGAACGCCGGTGCCGGCGCTGACTTCGGCCGAATCCCTGATGGCCTGACCATCATCGCTTTGGACGACGGCGTATCCACGTTCGAGGGTCCGCAACGGTGACAGCGAGCGTGCCTGTGAGCGCAGATGACTGATCTCGGTCTGCCCTTGCATGATGAGCGTCGTAGTTGCTTGGAGGCTGCGTCGCCGGACCAGTCGCAGCTGCTCTTCGTGAGCGGTCACCATGGTCTGCGGCTCCGCAAGGACCGGACGTGACCGGACTGCGGTGAGCATCTCCTGCTCTCGGTCGATGATCCGATTGGCTGCGGCCTCGAGTTCAGCCCGGGCGCGCAGCAGGTTCATGGATTCCTCGGCCACATCGGGCACGATGCGCTTGGCCGCATCGGTGGGCGTCGATGCGCGCATGTCGGCGACTTCATCGAGGATCGGACGATCGGCCTCGTGGCCGATGGCCGATACCACGGGAGTATCCGCATTGGACACGGCACGGACCAGCGCTTCGTTGGAGAACGGGAGCAGGTCCTCCATACTCCCGCCGCCGCGAGCGATGACGATGAGGTCGATCTGCGGATCGGCATCGAGTTCGGCGAGGTTCTTCATCACGCCCGGAACGGCGTCGGGTCCCTGGACAGCGCAATTGCGAATTTCGAATTCTGCGGCCGGCCAGCGCAGATGAACGTTGCGAACGACGTCCTTCTGCGCATCGGAGTCCCTGCCGGTGATGAGACCGATCCGATTGGGCAGGAAGGGCAGAGGCATCTTCCGATTCGGATCGAACAGGCCCTCTGCGCCGAGCTGCTTCTTCAATCGTTCGAGTCTGGCAAGGAGCTCGCCCAGTCCGACGGCGCGGATGTCATTGGCCCGCATGGTCAAACGACCGGTCTTCGTCCAGAAATCAGCCTTGAGGTTGGCGACGACGTGGCTGCCTTCGGACAGCGGCGCACCGGTGCGTTCGAGGACGTTCTTCCAGATCTGGACGGGCAACGACATCTCGACATCGGTGTCGCGCAGTGTCAGATAACTGGCCTTGCCGCGGTGATTGAGCTCCACGACCTGTCCCTCGATCCACACGCTCGACATGCGGTCGATATAGGACTTCATCTTGCTCGAGAGCAGACTCAGGGGCCACGGGTTCTCAGCCGTCGTCTCGCCTGCCGTTGGGGCCAGCTCGTGAGCGTCGACCGTTTCGCCGAGGGTCCCGGGAGTGCCGGAAATTCGTTGCGCCATGTTGTCTCCCCTTCCAATCCACCACTCTAACGAACGGTGGTGACATGACGAATCATTGCCTCGCAGGAATGGCGGTGGTTGAGCCTGCGATATGGATTGCTCCACGTTTGTAGCCGTTGTTCAGGTCCTCGGCTTAAACTGTGCTTGTGACTGCCGTATCTGTACCCATGCCCACCATCCCGCGCAAACGTCTTGCTCCGGAGGACATCCGGACGCCCGAAGGCGCTGACCAGAATGTGCTTCTGGCCGCCCCTCGGGGATACTGCGCCGGTGTCGATCGCGCAGTGATCGCTGTCGAGCGCGCACTCGAGCACTACGGTGCTCCCGTCTACGTGCGCAAGGAGATTGTGCACAACCGGTATGTTGTCGACACCCTGTCCGAACGCGGCGCCGTGTTCGTCAACGAGACCGATGAAGTCCCCGAAGGCGCCCGAGTCGTGTTCTCCGCACACGGTGTATCCCCGGCTGTCCACGCCGAGGCGGCCGCGCGTGAGCTCTCCACGATCGATGCCACCTGTCCCTTGGTGACGAAGGTCCACCGCGAGGCCGTTCGCTTCGCCCGTGACGGCTACCGCATCCTTCTTGTCGGTCACGCCGGACACGAAGAGGTCGAAGGCACGATGGGCGAGGCGCCCGATGACATCACACTGATCCAGAATCCTGAGGAAGCGAAGACCGTCGAGATCGACGAGACGGAGAGCCTGGTCTGGATTTCACAGACCACGCTGAGCGTCGACGAAACGATGGCTACGGTCAATATCCTGCGGGAACGGTTCCCACACCTGCAGGACCCTCCGAGCGACGACATCTGCTATGCCACCTCGAACCGCCAGGTGGCTGTGAAGAAGATCGCCCCGCAGTCCGATCTGGTCCTGGTGGTCGGCTCGGCGAACTCATCGAACTCCGTGCGTCTGGTAGAAGTTGCTCTGGAACACGGAGCCAAGGACGCTCACCGTGTCGATTTCGCGCGCGAGGTCGACGAAACCTGGTTCCACGACGTCTCGACAGTCGGTGTGACCTCCGGAGCCAGCGTGCCCGACGGGCTGGTCCACGACCTCCTGGAGCTGCTGGCCGAATATGGTTTCGGAGCTGTCGAGGAAGTCGTCACAGCCGAGGAGGACGTCATTTTCTCTTTGCCGAGCCAACTGCGCAAGGATCTCAAGGCCGCTGGCAAGAAGACCTCGAACAAACGCGACGGCGCCGACCGAGACCACGACCTCGTCTGATCGATGGCTTCTCTAGTCGGTGCCTGTGCGACGACCGTGCAGGTCATCTCCGTCGGGTGCAGCGAAAGGGCCCTGTCCTGAGGAGTGTGGCCGTGTGAGTTCTTCTGCGCTGACCCCGCGGCTGTGTGAGTCAAGCTCTGCGACTGCGTCGAGTTCGGTTGTCACGATTCCCGTGGACGGGAATTTTCGGGCTGTGACAAGGAACCGCGACTCCAGTGACGAGACGAAGCGGTTGTAGTCCTCGACCGACCGGTCGAGACTCGAGCCCATCCGCGTCACATGTGTGACCAGGGTGCCGATGCGCTCGTAGAGCTCGGTGCCGAGTTTGAGCACCTCAGCGGCAGATGTGCTCATGTCCGCCTGCCGCCAATTGAGTGCCACAGTCTTGAGTAGGACCAGAAGCGTAGCCGGGGAAGCGAGCACGACGTTCTTGCCGAGGGCATGATCGATCATCTTCGGATAGGTGGATGCCGCCGAGGAGAGTAGCCCGTCTGTGGGGACGAAGCAGACGACGAAGTCCGGTGCGTTGTCGAAGGCTTTCCAATATTCCTTGGATGCCAGAGAATCGATGTGACGCAGCAGCGCGCGAGCATGGTCCTCGTCGTTGGAATCAGTACCATCCATGCGCGCTGACAACGGCGTTTTGGCATCGATGATGATCGTTCCGCCGCCGGGCAGATTCACGGTCATATCGGGACGATGGCGTTTGCCGTCACGCGCGCTGCTGACTTGGGTCTCGAAGTCCACATGGGGGAGGAGGCCTGCGTATTCGACGATGCGTCGCAGCTGGACCTCACCCCAGTCGCCACGCTGAGCCGTCGAGTTCAGCGCACTGGCCAGCGAGCCCGTCGATTCCTGCAACCGGAGATTCTGTTGGCTGAGGTGCCCGATCTGCGTGTTGAGCCGCGTAATCTGTTCGAGCTGCGTGCGGTCCTGAGCCTGAAGATTCTCCTGCAGGTGATTGACGCTCGCCGCAAGCGGTCCGATGGCGGCAGTGATCTCACCGGCCATCTGCGCGTCGGCCTCCAGATCCTCCGTCCGGTCGGTGAGGATCCGAGACGTGGTCTCTGCTCGGGTGAGTCGCTCGATATAGCGGGAACGTGCGTGCGCACGCCCGAGGAAGAAGCCGAGCGCGGCGCTGATGACGATCGCCAGGATGAAGACGATGAAAAGTCCGGTGGCGGGGAAAGCATTCATGACTCCACCGTGACAGACGGCACTGACACGAGATTTCGACCCGCGCCTCGGCGGCGGGATAGACTTGGCTACCGTGGCTCTAACTATCGGAATCGTGGGACTGCCCAATGTTGGCAAGTCGACCATGTTTAATGCATTGACCAAGAATCAAGTTCTCGCGGCGAACTATCCGTTCGCGACGATCGAACCGAATGTCGGCGTGGTGCCGTTGCCCGACGCGCGACTTACTCGGTTGGCAGAGATGTTCACCTCCGAGCGCATCCTCAGCGCAACTGTCGATTTCGTCGATATTGCCGGAATCGTTCGCGGTGCGTCCGAAGGGGAGGGGCTGGGCAACCAGTTTCTAGCCAACATTCGTGAGGCAGAGGCGATCTGCCAGGTCATTCGCGGATTCGTCGATGACGATGTCGTCCACGTTGAGGGCAAGATCAGCCCCGCCGACGATATTGACACGATCAACACTGAGCTGATTCTCGCGGACTTGCAGACCTTGGAGAAGGCTCGGCCGAGGATCGAAAAGGAAGTGAAGGGCAAGCGGGCACCGGCAGAACAGCTGACCGCGATCGATGCCGCCGTCGAGATCCTCGAGAGTGGAAAGACCCTCTACCAGGCCATGCAGGCCGACAACTTTGACGTTACCGAGCTGCGTGAACTGCAGCTGATGACCGTCAAACCCTTCCTCTACGTCTTCAACGTCGACGATGACGTGCTTGCCGATGAGGAGAAGAAAGCCGAGCTGCGTGCCCTGGTGGCTCCCGTCGAAGCCATCTTCCTCGACGCCAAGTTCGAGTCGGAACTCGCCGAGCTCGACGAAGAGGAAGCGCGCGAAATGCTGGAATCCACCGGTCAGGAAGAGGCCGGGCTGGACCAGTTGGCGCGGGTCGGATTCGATACCCTGGGATTGCAGACCTATCTGACAGCCGGTCCGAAAGAAGCGCGTGCCTGGACGATTCCGAAGGGCGCGACGGCTCCAGAGGCAGCCGGTGTCATCCATACCGACTTCCAGAAGGGCTTCATCAAGGCTGAGGTGGTCTCCTTTGGCGACCTCGACGCCAAGGGATCGATGGCCGCAGCCAAATCCGCCGGCAAGGTCCGGATGGAAGGCAAGGAATATGTAATGGTCGATGGTGACGTGGTGGAGTTTAGGTTTAACGTCTAGCGTTAATGACGGTGTCCGTTATACACTGGTCTCGTGATCAGATCGTTCGGCAGCAAGGACACCGAGCGCATCTGGCATGAGCAGTACGTCAAGCGCGTCGATCGGACAGTGCAACGAGCGACTCTGCGGAAGCTCGAGCTGATCCACGCGGCGAAGGACGTCGAGGACCTGCGAATCCCACCGGGGAACCGTTTGGAACGCCTCGTCGGTGATCGTCGCGGGCAGCACAGCATCCGAGTCAACGCGCAGTGGCGTCTCTGCTTCGTCTGGAGAGAAGGAGGAGCGGACGATGTCGAACTCGTCGACTACCACTGAGGCGGACCTGATCGAGCCGATCCATCCGGGGGAGATCCTGATGGAGGACTTCATCGAGGGTTTCGGGATCACCCAGAACAAGCTCGCCGTGTCCATCGGCGTGCCCCCGCGTAGAATCAATGAGATCGTGCACGGCAAGCGTGGCATCACCGCAGACACCGCGATTCGCCTGGCACGGTACTTCGGGACCTCGGAGGAGCTCTGGATGAACCTGCAGTCCAACTACGAGTTGCGGCTCGAGCGGCGCGCTCTGCGGGACAAGCTTGCGGGGATCACGCCGTTGCATGTCGCATGACTGTCCTTTTGGAAGAGCTCCGCGATTCTGCATATCGTGACGGCGTGGAGGGGTTCGTGGTCGGCGCGGTGATACATCAAGATGGGTCTGCGCTGGTCGTCACTCGTAGCGAACTGGACGATTTCCTGCCAGGGATCGACGAGGTGCCCTCTGGTGGGGTTGAGCTTGGTGAGACCTTGGTTACGGCACTTAACCGAGAGTTGTCCGAAGAGGTCGGGTTTGCTGTTGGCTTGATTGATGGTGACTTTCTTGAGACGTTCGATTATCGCTCTGGGGCAGGCAAAGCGACGAGACAGTTCACGGTCTCGGTGCCCTTGGCGGGTCGAGCAATTCGACTCTCTGACGAGCATGTCGCCTGCAAGTGGGTCACGGCAGAGAACGTCGGTGGGACGTCGTGCACGCTTGAGACGAGGCGCGTGCTTGATGCGTGGTTCGCTCGTTGATCTTCTTGGGTCTACGGACTTCTATCGGAATGTTGGTGAGTTCAAGCCTGACGACTGCGAAGCCCCTTGATGTCTCTACGTGTCGCGACGCGGTGGAATTCAGGTTTAACGTCTGACGTTATTGACGCGACGCGCTAAGTGCGTCCTGCTGGTGTCGTGATCAGATCGTTCGGCAGCAAGGACGCTGAGCGCATCTGGCATGAGCAATACGTCAAGCTCGTCGACCGGACGGTGCAACGAGCGGCTCTGCGGAAGCTCGAGCTGCTCCACGCGGCGAAGAGCGTCGAGGAACTCCGGGTCCCACCTGGCAACCGCCTGGAGCGTCTGGTCGGCGATCGAGGCGGGCAGCACAGCATCCGCGTCAATGCGCAATGGCGTCTCTTCTTCGTTTGGAGAGAGGGAGGTGCGGACAACGTCGAACTCCTCGGATACCACTGAGGCCGACCTGATCGAGCCGATCCACCCGGGAGAGATCCTGATGGAGGATTTCATCGAGGGCTTCGGGATCACGCAGAACAAGCTGGCTGTGTCGATCGGGGTGCCGCCGCGTCGGATCAACGAGATCGTGCAGGGTAAGCGGGGAATCACGGCTGACACTGCGATCCGTCTGGCGCGATACTTCGGGATGTCCGAGGAGTTCTGGATGAACCTGCAGTCGAACTACGAGCTGCGGCTCGAGCGGCGCGCTCTGCGGGACAAGCTTGCGGGGATCACACCGTTGGAGGTTGCATGACAGGGCATCTCATCGTGATCTCCGGTCTTCCCTGAGTCGGAAGGCAAGCGTTGCTGAGATCGCCTCCGCGCGCACAGGCCCGGTACATCTGTCCATCGATGCCGTCGAGGAGTCAATTTCCGCTTGTGGCTTGCCGCTGGGACGGCAAGTTGGCGTCGCCGCCTGCAGGTGCACTACGAATTGGAGCTTGCGGAGAATCGTGTAGCCGAGCAGATCGCTGCGATTACGCCGTTGAAGATCGCGTGAGGATACGAAAGCTGGGTCTGGGTGACGCTCAGGCCCTGCAGCTATAGTGACCTCTGGCGTCAGCATATGATCACAACGATGAGATCTGATGTAGGTGGAATGTCAACCTGGAAGATCGAAAGTTGAGGACCGAAGATGACCGAGAGCACGAGTTCGTTACAGCACTCGAAACTCGGGGGCGTTTCGAAGGTATTCCGGGTAGTGATGCTCGTCCTCGCGCTCATGCTGGGCGTGATTGCCGCGATCTTCGGACTCGCATCGCTTATTCCCGGGCTTGGGCCGCTCAGCACGGTCGCGGCTCGGTTGGCGCCCACCATGGCACCGATCGTGGCTCTGGCGGGCCTGATCGTGCTCGTCGTTGGAATCGTCGCTGTGCGCAGGGGGCATCGGCGCACCGGTGCAGTCGCAACAGTGCTCGGCGGGATCGGCGCGGTCGCGAACATCGCGGTCGTCATAGTTCTCGTCGGCGCCATCACGTCGGCCGGCGGCTCGGTCAACATATTTGCCGCGACGTTCGGGCTGTCCGCAATGGACGCGGCGACGCCCGACCGCCACGAAGTCTACGATAAAACCAGCTCGGGGGACGACCTCTCCCTGTCGATCTACGAGCCGAGGGGTGCGAATGGCTCGGCACCGACGATCATGGTTGTCCACGGTGGCGGCTGGATCGCGGGCGAACCCAACGCAACGAGCTCAGAGCTTCGCACCCTCGCTGACCACGGCTACTTGGTTGTGTCGGTCGAGTACGAACTTGCCACCCGGGATAACGCGACCTGGCAGAGTGCGCCCGCGCAGGTGGCGTGTGCGGCGACCTGGATTCAGGTCCACGCCGGCTCACTCGGTGCAGATATGGATCGTCTCGCGTTCTGGGGTGAGAGCTCCGGCGGCAACTTGGTCGCCAACACCGCCGGTGCCGCAGCGGAAGGCAGCGCCGAGTCGTCGTGTGGTGGGAAAGTTCCCGTTCCGGCTGCGGTCGTCGCCGACTATCCCGCGTTCGATGTGACGGGTCTCTACGAGAGCGCCCCTGCGGGCCCGGGCGCGGGCACAGGGTCGCGCATCTTTGCGACTAGCTACACAGGCGGCACGCCCGAGGAATTCCCGAAGCGTTGCGCCGCAGTGAACTCCGCCACGCACCTCATTGCTGCCGCTCCGCCGACGCTCATGATGACCGCGATGCGTGATGACGTCATCATGCCCGCTGACCAGCTCGCCTGGGCCGATGCGGCCCGAGACCGTGGAGTCGACGTCCAGACGGTGCAGGTTCCACTCGCGAACCACGCCTACACGCAGAAAGCGAAGAACTCCCTCGGCAGCCAGGGACACCTCAGCATCGCAGAGGCCTACTTATCCGAACGACTTCGATAACGGAGCATGCCGAGGTTGGGCGCCATCGCGGCGAGACCGTCGCCTTCAGCGATCTGGCAGCCTCACACCACTGCGCGATGGGCAGGGTAAGGAAGGCGCTCCTTCTGCAGGTGGTGTACGTGAGTTGCCTCTCTCGCGCTCAAGGAGCGGTCAGAGACCCTGACTCAGGAGAGCCCGCCGTTGGCGAAGATCGTCTGGCCATTGATCCAGCGGGCGGGTCCAGCGAGATTCGCCACCGTCTCCGCGATGTCTTCAGGTTGTCCGAGGCGCTCCAGGGGAGCAGCATTCGAAAGGCTTTGGACAGTCTGCTCGTCCTTGCCATCGAGGAACAACGGGGTGGCGGTCGGCCCAGGAGCGACAGTGTTGACGGTGATGTTCTTGCCCCGCAGTTCGCGGGCCAGGATCAGGGTCATTCCCTCCACCGCTGCCTTGCTGGCGACGTAGGGGCCATAACTGGGGAATTGGGTGCGAGTGACCGTGGTCGAGAAGTTGATGATCGCACCCCCGGAGCGGACGCGGCGAGCCGCTTGCTGGGAGATCACGAAGGTACCGCGAACATTGGTGCGGATGACCCGATCGAAGTCGTCGAGGTCGTAGTTGGCAATCGGTGCCAGAATCATGATGCCGGCTGTGTTCACGACGACGTCGATCCCGCCGAACTTCTGCTCGACTTCGTCGAATAGTTTCTGCATAGCAGTCTCATCGGCGATGTCTCCGCGAACGGCGATCGCGCTGCCTCCGACCGCGGTGATCTCCTTGACTAAGGCATCGGCCTTGTCCTGATTGCCGGCGTAGTGCACGGCAATGCTGTACCCTTCGGAGGCGAGCTTTTGGACGACTGCCGTTCCAATACCGCCGGAAGCGCCGGTGACGAGGGCGACGCGGGGAGTCTTCTGGGTGGTCATGATCATTATCTCCTTGAAGGTGATTGAATGCGATCGTCTATACGGTCGCGGCCGCGCTTCAGTTGATCCTGCGCGGACACTCCTTGCAGCGTGTCAGTCGGTTTGAATGCGAGTCAGCCATTCGGCGAGCAGGCCGGACTCTGCAGGAGTGAACGCGGTCGAGCTCGCGAGCCCCGTTTTCAGCGTGACGGCAGCAATGTCCATGGCGTCGCTGACCGACGAGGTCCCAATGTCAGATGCCACGCTGTTCAGCGTCGTCTCGCGCACTACCGCTGACAGCGATGGGTCGGAGAACTGCGACGGGCGCAAGATCAAGGAGAGTGCGATCCCGCTATTTGCTGCCATGACTATCCTGGCTGCCTTGGCGGGACTCATGCGCAATCTGCCCTGCGCTGCGAGTCTTTCGAGGATGGCCTGTAAGAGGTTCATCGCTTCCTCTGCGGCGTCGGGGGGAGAAGACAGTGTGGTTGCAAAGACCAGGCGATAGGCATGAGGGTGTGCTAGCGCGAAAGCCGTGTGGTTATCCCATCCGTCACGCACATCCTGCAGGGGATCGGCTGATGGAACTGCGGTTCGCTTGGAGTCGAGGTATTCACCCCAGACGTAGTCAGCGACTGCCGCCAAGAGACCTTCCTTGTCGCCGAAGATCCGGTACATGACGGGCTGGCCGACACCGGCCGCTTCGCATATGGAGCGCGTCGACACATTGCCGTTCGGCGATGCAGCAAGGAGCTCGGCGGCGCGCTGGATTATCAATGAACTCGTTGACATGTAATCAACGATAACAGGTCGATGGGTATCAACACTAGAGGCAGTAGCGTATCTTCGCTATGAAGGAGGGGCGGTAGTGTGTCAAGGCATCCGGGATTGCTCGACAAAGTGTTCTCTGGCGGCTTGCAAGTCTCTGGTCCGAAGTTCTTCCCATGGCGTGACACCATTTCGCGGTCATCTGCCGTGAGTCTCGTCGCTTCGTTGATTGAACCCGCACAACTCACCACGATTGTTCGTAGGATTCTTCATCGTGAGGAGACGAGCTTTCGTGACCGATGATTGTGCAGTGGACCTCACCGAGCCGGCGGCCCCGACGCTGCTTGACGGATATGCCGCGATGATGCCCTGGATCATCGCGGCGGACACTGCGGCATTCCTGGCCTTCGCCGAGAAAGCGTTCGGTGCTGAGGGAACTGTCCGTGTCCTGAACGACGACGGTTCGATCGCGCCATCGCCGCGGGTACCACCCCGATCTCAGACGTCACATACCTGTTCTGGGGGATGAGCTCGGCCGCGTGCGCGAGCCGTTCGGGAACATCCGGCGGCTGCAGAGCCGTGTCACCGATGTCGAAGCCGACGATCTCGCCGCGAGCGCTGCCGACCCGGCGAATCTTGTTGCGATGAAGTACGTCCAAGACTCGCTCGCGGAAGCGCTTCGGTGAGTCACCAGTCTTCCCAATTCGCGAGTGGTCTAGGCTCAAGTGACATCATGAGATTGCGAACTCTGGTCCGGTGAAGATTCGCTTCAACCGTCAGACGTGAATGTCAGAACTCATCTCTCCAGCTTCTCATCACGGCCTTCGCTGGTGAAGCGGGTCTGGGCTGCTTCGCTGGTCGGCGTGAAGAAGTTGATCAGGTTGCCGTCGGGATCCCTGACGAGCAGTGAACGGTTGCCCCACGGCATGTCCGTCGGTTCTTTGACGAACACCTGGATAACACCGTGCAGCTCACGGTAGGTGGCATCGACGTCGTCAACGAGGAAGTCCAGGGCCACGGTGTGATTAGCACGAGCTTCGGCGATACTGTCTCCGAACAGGGGCACCGTCGCCGTGCTGGCGATGGCAAGTGTGCCGGATGGCGTGCGGATCTCGGCGAACATCGGGTGGAGCCGTACTGCGGTGAGTCCCGTGGCTGCTTCGTAGAACGCGACGAACCCATCGACGTCGTCGGTGAACATGCGGGTGGCTGCCAGTTGCATTTCTGTCTCCTTAGGTTGTGACTGTGGCCCTGGAATCTGGACTCGACCGTCACGCTACTGGCAATACCGGGCGCAACCTGCCCGGTATCTGAGAGATGATGGGTGTCATGGCCGATACAACCGCGCGAGCACTGGAGCTGCTCGAGATGCTGCAGTCCGCGCAGCTGCGCACTGTCACCGAGTTGGCGGATCGACTTGACGTCGACGAGCGCACCGTGCGACGAGATGTGGCACGGCTGGCCGATTTGGGCGTACCTGTCGAATCATTGCGGGGACGCTACGGTGGCTATCGACTAGCTCCAGGCCAGCGCGTCCTTCCGATCATGTTCAGCGCTGAGGAAGTCGTTGCGGTGTTTCTCGGGCTTTCCCGTGAACAGGCGGCCTCCCGTGAACCGGGGATTGTCGAGCAGACGGCCCTGTCTAAGATCAGGCGAGCGATGCCGTCGGCTGAGGCGAAGCGGATTGACGCTGTGCTGGCAACGATGACGAGTACGTTTGGTCCCACTAGCGATGGCGTCGACCCTGCCGTGATGCTGAGCCTGGCTGAGGCCGTGAATCGTCGCTGTGTTATCGATCTGCGCTATCTCAACGGCAAGGGACTTTCGTCGAGGCGAACGATCCACCCCTATGGTCTAGCCGCACACTCGAACAAGTGGTACCTCGTCGCGTTCGACATCGACAGACAGGAGGAGCGAACGTTCCGAGCTGACCGCATTCGGACAGCTCGGTCGATACCCGGAACTTTCACGCCCTCGGAACAGCTTGATATGAGGAGCCACCTCATTGACCTCTTCGCCGAGGCGGACTATCGGTGGCAGGTCGTGCTGCACATCCAGGCGACTGAATATCACATCCGGCCACATCTGCCGGCCAGCATTGCCCGACTCGAAAAGTTGGACAGTGGGATGGAAAGAGCGGACGAAGGCGATTCGCTTTGGCATCGGGCAGAGATTCACGCCGAGAGCCTCGATTGGCTTCCACCCGTCATTGCGGCTCTGGACTGCGAGGTGGTGATCGAGAGCCCCGCCGAGCTTCGAAACCGGCTGCGATGTGCTGCGAAGCGACTGCTTCACGCAGCCAGTGACGGCGAAGACTCAACCAGACCGTGATGCTATCGTGCAATATGGCCTCGATAAGAGTGAACGGCGTCGACCTCGGTGTGGAGAGTTTCGGTCGCGATGAGGATCCGCTCGTGCTGCTCGTGGGTGGAGCCACGATGCTGTCGTGGCCCGATTCGCTCTGCCAACGGTTGGCAACGGCCGGGAGGAGAGTCGTCCGCTACGACCTCCGTGACTCCGGGGAATCGACCACACGAGACCCCGAGAACCCGACTTACGAACTGCGCGACCTCGCCGAGGATGCGGCAGCTCTCGTCTCAGCGCTCGGTGCCCAGACGGCCCACCTCGGCGGTATTGGGGTCGGAGGTATGGTCGCTCAGGTCGCTGCGCTCGACCACCCCCACTCGATCTCAGCACTGACGCTGATGAGTACGCGACCCGTTGCACCCGGCCCGCCCGACGATGATCTGCCGGACCACGATCACAGCGCCATGGCGAGTCTGTTCTCACGCCCGACGCCGGACTGGACCGACCGTCGAGCCGTGGCCGACTATGCCGCTGACGGAGCCAGACTGCTTCGCAACGATCCCGAGCAAGCACGTGCGATCGCCGGACGAATCTGGGACCGAACCCCCACCCAGGAGACCTCCGTTCACGAAGCGAATCAGCTGGGCATGGTCTTCTCCCGGCTCAATTGTTCACCGCGCTGGCGAGAGCGTCTGGGCGATCTGCACATACCGACTCTGATCGTCCATGGGGGAGCGGACCTCTTCTTTCCCGCCGGCAATGGTCGAGCCCTCGCTGCAGCGATCCCCGGCGCACATCTGCTGATCGTCGACGAGATGGGAACACTGCTGCCGGAGGGCGCGACCGATGAGGTCGCCACGGCAATGCTCGCTCTCTGAGGCTCCATGCGTTGATCGCCACAGCGCTGACCACCGCAGCGCTGACCGCCGCAGAGCAGCAGCACGGACTCAGCTCACTCGACAGTCCGGGGGTACGGGTATTCAGACTCCCGGCCCTGAAAACTCAAGATGCTCGGATTTCTGATCTCGCCGTTCTCGATCTCGATCGCGCGAGAGATGGTGGGAATCTGCGACCAAGCATCCGGTCCTTCCAAGACAGTACGCAGATAGGGCAGGAGCGCCTCGCTGATCTCCCACGTCGCTGAGTTCCACAGGTAGGACGGGGTGTGGTCGACGGCGTAGTAATTGACCCCTTGCCCGACGGTGAACATCGGATCGTCGAATCCTGTGGGCTTCGCCCATTCGAAGCCCATGCCCTCATCGCACGAAACGTCGATGATCAGACTGCCCGGGGAGAACTCCTTCAGATCCTCTGTGCGCAGGTAGGTCATCGGCGCGGAGACATCCTGGAGCGTGCAGTTGAGGACGATGTCATGTGATGCGAGGAAGGTCGGGAGAAGGACGTCGCCGTCGTTCGTGACCACCGTGCTGAGGTGGATTGGGCCCTCGTCCGTTTTGAGCTGGGTGATGTGCGCGCTGTGGATCGGCGAGCCGACGGCCGCGACCCCGCGCTGCGTGAGCACCTGGATATCGTGGATCCCCTGGGCCTTGAGTGCTGTGACCGCCCCTCGAGCTGTTGCTCCGAACCCGATGACGACCGCACTGAGTCGCGGACCATAGTCTCCCGTCGAGCCGGTGAGGCTCAACGCGTGCTGGACAGAGCAGTAGCCGGCGAGTTCGTTGTTCTGGTGGAACACGTGCAGGCTGAAATCTCCCTGCCGGGTCCAATGGTTCATCGCTTCGAAGGCAATGAGAGTGAGCCGGCGGTCGATGGCGGTCTGCGCCATTGCCACATCCTGCACGCAGTGCGGCCAGCCCCAGAGAATGCGGCCTTCGGGAATTGCCTCCACGTCCGCGGCCTGCGGCTTCGGCAGGAGCAGAACGTCAGCGGAGTCGATCACTTCGGAGCGCTCCGCGACTCGTCCGACACGAGACTCGATATAGCCGGGTTCCAGCTGGAAGTCCGCGGCGTAGCCCCGTTCGACGATCATTCGTGCTCGAACTTCGGGGTCGATGCGGTCAATGTGATTCGGGTGAATCGGGAGTCGTCGTTCGTTCTCCATCGAAGAACCGGCGAGCAGGCCGAGGGTGAGGAGATCGCTGTTCGGTGAGGCGTCATCTGTCGAGGTGACCGAGACTGCCGAGGTCGGTTGAACGGTGCCGGACATCCGGCCTCCAATCGTAGGGGAACCAGAGTCAGCTCCTCGTTCGACTATACGCCGGACTGTCCTGGAATCGGTTGTTCGGCGATTGAGGCTGGCGACGCACTCAGGACAGCAGTCTGTCGAAGTCCACGAGCGCCATGCTTCCCACCAGCTCACCCGGCATCAACGGGAGCTCGGACAGCGGAATACAGGCAACAACAGTCGCACTCGCTCCACTTGGGAACTCTCGACCTCGCGACGGTCCTTCAGCAGCTGTCCGGCGCCCGCCGACTAACGGCGATTGGCGACGAGCGCAGCCAACGGGATCGTGAAGTCGGTCGGTGATGTCGCCGACTCCAAGGTTTCGGCAACCGGCATCCGGGCGAACATTTGGACGTAGGGGCCCTTGCAGAATTCGTCCCAGCCGTCGCGAAACACTGCCCAGCGCTGGGCAGTATTTTCCCGTTCAGCGCTGGGCCGCATCCGCATCACTGGGCTCCGGCACGGATCACACCTCTTCGCGCACTGCTTCGAGCTTTTCGTCGGCGTCGTCGGATTCGGGTGGGTGCCTGCGAGCACGGATGATCGCTCGGACGCCTTCGACTGCCACGAGCACGCTGCTGACGATGATGACGCAGTCGATTGCAAAGAGCAGCCAGTCCGCGCTTCCCGGGGTCGCGAAGCTGAAGAGCTGGTCGATTGCGGCCCAGAACGACATGACGAATACGATGGCCAGAGGTATCAGCGCAGGCCACGGATTGCGACGCTTGCGGATGAGCATGACCGCGAGGATCATCAACGTCAGCGATGCCATCAGCTGATTCGTCGTGCCGAAGAGCGGCCAGATGCGCAGTCCGCCCTCCCCGCCCAAGCCCTGTGAGAACGTGAGGCCCATACCGAGTACAACGACGACGCCCGTGGCGGTGTACTTTCCGATCCTGAGGTTGACGCGTTCGCCCATCTCTTGGACGACGAACCGCATGAGACGGAAGCCCGTATCGAGCGAGGTCGCCGCGAACAGCACAGCCATCGTGGCGAGCACGGTCGCGCTCAATGACGCAGGCAGCCCCAGACCGGACTCCAAGAGCATGCCGCCGCCTTGAACGAACGAGTCCACGCCTGCTTGACCGAATGAACTGTAGAGGTCTTCCCATTCAGCAACGGTGCGAAGGCCCGCGGAGATCGCGATGATCGTGCCCAGCGCAAGGAGACCTTCGCCCACGGCACCGAAGTAGCCGACGAATCTCGAGTCGGTCTCTTTGTCCAGCTGCTTAGAACTGGTGCCGGAGGAGACCATGCCGTGGAAGCCGGAGATTGCGCCACAGGCGATTGTGACGAACAGCAGAGGCACGATGCTGGGCGTGCCTTCCGGAACGTTCATGTTGATGGCCGGCGTCACAATTTCGTGGGCGCCGTCCGCAACGAACATGCCGATGACCACGGCTCCGTAGAGCAGGATGAGACCGATGAATAGCTGCACACCGTTGATGTAGTCACGGGGCTGGAGGAGCACCCACACGGGCAGCAGCGATGCGAATGCCCCGTAGATGAACAGCGTCAGGATCCAGAAGACCGTTGGAGTCATGCCGAGGAATGTCTCCGGCAGGACAACGGGAACCGCATTGCCGAGGACGATGAGACCGTAGAGCGCGGTGACGCCCACAATGGTGACGGCCACCAGCGGCATGCGCAGGCGATACACGGCCAATCCGACCAGTAGGGCAACGCCGATCGCACCCCAGGTCGGTATGACCGCGGTCGGAGTCGAAATGAGAAGGCCGGTGATGACGACGGCGAATGCGGCTATCACCATGAGGAGAAGGATGAAGATCACGACGAGGAACAGGCCTGCACCGCGTTTGCCGATGTAGCGCCCGGACAGAGCACCGATGGACTGGCCCTTATTGCGAACCGAGGCCCACAGTGCGCCGAAATCGTGCATGCCGGCGAAGAAGACGGTACCGAGTGTGACCCAGAGGAACGCAGGTACCCAACCCCAGATGAGCGCGACAGCCGGACCGACGATGGGTGCGGCGCCGGCGACAGAGGTGAAGTGGTGGCCCCAGAGGATGAACTTGTTCGTGGGGACATGGTCGACCCCGTCATTGAATTCGTGTGACGGGGTGCGGAATTCGTCATTCAGGCGATACACGCGTTTCGCCAGGTACTTGGAGTACACAAGGTATCCGAGTGCCAGGATCGCGAGACCGATCCCCATGAGAAGGACGGGACTCATCAATTGTGCCTTTCGTCATTGCGTCATTGCGCAGACGGAGTGGAACTCAGCGGTTGCTTATCAGTCACTGTATCAATGTCACTGATTCGTATGAACTTCCTCATCGTTTCGGCAGCGATGCTGCAGAGCCCGATTCTGCGCTCCTCAGCCGGGACCACATGGGAACTCTGCGGCCGGAACCCGCGGCCGGCTAGGACGGTTTTGTCAGTGCACCTGCGGCATAGGCGGCCTGACCGACGTGCTGGATGGCGTCGTCGATGATCGAGATCAGCCTGACCCCACGTGTGACCGGGGGAGTCCAGTTTTCGTCGATGACCTCGCCCAAGGCGTCCTCTGACAGCTGGCTCACGTAGCGCCCCACAGCAGTCAAAGTGGCCTCCAGGTAGTCGACGAGGAGCTGCTGATCGTCGACTGCAACCTCGGCTGCCTGTGCGGGGGTGTGTCCGAGCCCGACTGAATCGCCGATGTCGCCGAGGTTGAAGCTGGTCCGGAAGCTCTCCCATCTCTGTTCGTCACCGGTGAGGTCTGCTAGCTGGGCGTCGACCTCGCGTCCGCTGTGCCACAGCAGCCAGGCAATGGAATTGGGATGGTCGCCGGTATGGGCATTGAGCTGATCGGCGGTGAGATTCGGGAGACCCTTGGCCGCATCGACAGGTCGCTGAGTCAGGTCGCTGAGTATTTCAATGCTATTCATATGGTCCATTGTGCTCTTCGTCATCACTCGTGTCATCAGGCGAAAACGTCACTCGAGTCGGGGTCGTCTGCGATTCTGCTTGATCTCGGAACGACGCCGCTCGGCTCTGGTTCTCCGGCGGCGGGAGTTCCGCGATGGTTTGGTTGCTCGGCGCGCGACAGGTGGCGCGAGTGCCTCTCGTAGGAGCTCGGCGAGTCGCTGCCTGGCGGCATTGCGATTCCTCAGCTGTGAGCGCTGTTCGTCGGAACTGACCGTGAGCACGGTGCCGGAGAGTTTGGCAGAGAGTCGTTCGATGACTCGCTGTCGCTGGGCCTCCGTCAGCACGGTGGTCGATCCGAGGTCGATGCTCAGCTGCACCCGGGAGTCAGAGGTGTTGACGTGTTGCCCTCCGGGTCCGGACGAACGTGAGAACTGCTCCGTCAGGTCTCCACCCGGCACGACGAGGCCATGGGGTATACCCGGTCCGGCGGGCACTTTGAGGTCATCCACGGAATAAGTCTCCCTCAGTTGCGAATCAGCGGCGGTGACCGGAGACCAGCTGGTTGAGGGAATCGACGAACCCCCGCGCGTGTCCCTCCCACTTGTACCACATGCGGATGCTCTTGCCGTTATGAGAGCCGATGGTGGCCTTGCCGAAGAACATGCTCACCTTCAAAGTGGCGCCCGAGACGTCCCTGGCGGCGACCTCAGCCCGTTTGCTCCAGAATCCGAACGCGTCGCTGCGCAGGAGGACAACGCGTCGATCGGTGGCGAGTATCAGCGGGTCAACCCCTGTCTACCCATTGCCCTCGAGCGCGAGGTGGACGATTTCGTCGTCATCGAGGAACCGGTCGATGACCACTTTGAATGCGCTCAGAGGAGCAGGTTTCTGCCGCTGACGGTTCAGTGCTGCAAGCAAAGGGGAAGCAGTGGCAGACGAGTCGAACATGATCTCAGTTGACGGTCAGAGGACCGGGAACGTCCCTCCTGGTACGAGGCCTCCCGGAGACCACTCAAATCGGTTCGCCTTCCTCCCGCAGCCGCGGTTCGACCTGCTTGTCGGGACGGATACCTGACTTATCTGCGTAGAACGAACGGATGCGATCCATGTCCGCGGCGATGTCCCCGGTGAGTTCGATCGTCGGGGACAGTCCCGTGGTCATCGTGGCCCGGTCGACGTAGCCGAGCGTGACCGGCATGCCCGTTTTCTGGGCGATTCGGTAGAACCCCGACTTCCAATGGGTGTGACCGCCTCGGGTGCCATCGGGGGTGACGACCAGGCCGAAGACCTCGCCGGCACTGACTCGGTCGATCACCTCGGCGACGACACGACTGGGGTTGGCTCGATCCACAGGGACGCCTCCGAGGCCACGCATGATCGGGCCGCGCCACCCCTTGAATAGGCTGTTCTTGCCCAGCCAGTGCACCTCGATGCGCTGGCTCCAGGCGATCGAGAGCATGAGGATGAAGTCCCAGTTGGACGTATGAGGGGCGCCGATGAGCACAGTGGGTCGGCTCGGGGCAGGCTGGGTGACCAGCGTCCAGCGGCTGAATGACCAGAACGCGCGCGGCAAGTCGTCGAAGCATGCTCACTACGTTAGAAGACGATGTCGGCGTTCTTCGATAGGAGGTGCCACGTGTCCTGCAAATTCCCTGTTCGCCTGGACTTCGCTTCAGTCGCTGACTCCTCGGCCCTCTGTCACTGGCTGCGGATTCGAATCGGCGCTGGATGTGAAGTCAGACTCGCCGCTCGTCAGTCGCCTCGTCCACGGTGCCATGCGGGACAAGAGACCATCACGCAGCACCACGGTGTGAAAGAGGACGGCGCAGAGGTGCGCGGTGAAAGTCAGAAACAGAAGGTAAGCCGCCACCGAATGGAAGATGCGGAGCAGACCGAACAGCCCCACCTGCTCCGGTGCGATGGGCGGCAGCTGCACTGGTCCGATGGTCAGTGGACCGCCGGCCGCGGAGAGCATGGCCCAACCGATGAGGGGCTGGATCAGGAGCAGCGCATAGAGCAGAATTTCCGACCCTTTCGCAAAACGACGTTCCCATGGTCCCATTGTGCTCATGGCCGGAGGTGGTCGGTGCAGGAACAGATTGCCGATTCGGAACACGATGAAGATGAGGATCACGATCCCCAAAGGCTTGTGGATTGCCAGCAGCAGGGGGTAGTAGGCCAACGACGCCATCATCACCGCTGCGATGAAGAGCTGCACGACGACCATGGCTGCCATGAGCCAGTGGAGGATACGGGACGGCAAGGCGTATTGGATGGTTGCTCGACTACGCACGACGCACCGCCTCGGCGTCGATCTTGCTCGGGTGGTGGGTCTCGCGGGATCGGCGGGCGAATGACCGAGCATAGACCGACGACCTGGCGGCTGGGAGCGGATCGTCCAAAGGTGTGATCCCGTCGGGGAGGACGAGTGGGTCGAAATTGATATCTCGAGCGTTCCCCGGAGCCTCGGTCTGCACCGAATTGATCGTCACCGTGCCCACATCGATCGTGCGCCGCTCATCGGGCCAGGGCTTGGTGGCATCATTCGTCGGATCTTCCGGCTGGCCGAGTGTCAGGATGAGACGCCACTGCAGCGGAGCACTCGAGGCGCGAACAAGGTTCTCAAAGAGGTAGTCCTCTGACGTCTGCTCCTGCGGAGGCTTCTCTGGACCGTCCGGTTCTTCCGGAACGAGCATCCACCGCACCGGAGTGGTCTGCCCGTCCTCATTGGTGAACCCAAAGGCGTTGAGTCCTCGATAGGTGGTGTTCTCGAATCCGGAGGCCGGTGGATGCTGGCGGACGATCTTCATTGCCGCGACAGTTTCGGGATGATCGTCCAGATAGGCCCTGATCTTCTTCTGATCAGGCTCTCCCGTCTCGGGATCTGTTTTTGACGCGACCAGACGGTCGACGAAGTTCTGCGGCGTGCTGTCGAGGAACACTGGGATGTTCACCATTGCCGTTCGCCATTGCTCGTCATGGGGCAGGTCGAACTGAAGGCCCAATCCGCGCACCACCGATGCTGTGTCAGGTGCACACGGCAGACCGCCAGAGAGCGAGAAGCGTCCGGTCACCGGATATGTTCCCGCCCTGAACACGGAAGCTGTGGACACCTCTGCTCCGGCTCCGTTGCTGGTGAAGTAGCCTGTGGCGCTGAGCCCTTTGGCATGGTTGCGCCGGAAGCCTTCATGTCTGCCGAAGACGTGCTCGAAGCGATCGGCGAATCGTGCGGGTGTCAGCTTCTCTGGAGTGAGCGCACCGCGCGCGAACCCGAATCCGCCGATGGTCGCTGCTCCGATGCCGCCGACCGCAGACAGGCCGATCAGTGCTCTGCGGCGGCTGACTGGTTTCCGCGACGGGGGAGTGGCAGGGGGTGTGTCTTCGTTCATCTGTTCTCTTCTCCATTCGATGCGTGCAGATGATGGCCTCTGACGTCGAGCGGCAGAGGTGCTTGTGCTCGTTCAACTGCCTTCCGCGCCAAGGCCAGTGAAGGGTCGATGATGCGAATATCGCTGTCGATGTGGGCGAGGATCACTGAGATTTCGGTGCATGCTGCGATAGCCGCAGTGACGGTGCCTCCCAGCCGTTTCAGGATTGTTCTGACGTCGTCGCGCACCTGCTGACCGGTGTTTCCGGCCTTGACCTGGCCGATGATGTTCTTCAGCAGACTCTGCATCTCAGACGAAGGGAGTATCGCTTCCAGCCCCCGGGCTTCGAGAGCTCGCTGGTAGAGACACGACGCGAGTGTGGCGTCAGTGGCGAGGAGCCCGATGGAATCGTCGACTTGCGCATCGACAGCAGCATCGACAGCCGCATCGATGATGCTGATGAACTCGATGTCCTTGTTCCGCACCACCTGCGACAGGTAGATATGAATGGTGTTGCAGGGCACAACCAGGATTTCGGCGCCGCAGGCGAGGAGATGCGCGACGCCCTGTTCGAGCCACGGCGTCGGATCCGGACCGGTGCCTTCAAGGGCTCGAATCCGGTCTGGAACGGTCGGGTCTGACCAGAGGATCACTCTCAGATGCTCTTGGTCTCGCGCTCCCGGCGTGGACCGGACGAGCTTGTCATAGAAGTCGACAGTTGCGGCTGGTCCCATGCCGCCGAGTATTCCGATCGTGCGGGAGTCTGTTGTGGGATCAAGCATGAACATCGGCGAGTGCGGCATCCGGATAGGCATAGAGTGCAGGAGACCCGCCGGTATGAACGAAGAGGACTCTGGTGTCGTCGTCAAACGCGCCCGTGCGGACAAGGTCGATGAGCCCGGCAGCGGTCTTTCCCGTGTAGATCGGGTCCAGGAGGATGCCTTCCTTTCTGGCGAAGAGTTGGATTGCTGCAGTCATCTCAGGAGTGGGAAGCGAATATCCAGGGCCGACGTATTCGTCGCGGACGGTGACCGCTTCGGCGGGGACGTCACCGAATCCGCCGCCGAGCTTGGAGACTGCGTTTGCCAGTTGGAGGATCTTGGCCTCTTGTAGGCGGCTCTCTGCGCGCACGCTGATGCCGGTGACTCGGGCAGAACTCTCATTCCCATGGAAACCGGCGACCAGCCCTGCATGCGTGCCGCCTGACCCGCTCGAGCAGACGATGTGGTCGAAGGTCAGGGACTGGTCAAAGGATTGCTGCATGATCTCCTGCGCACACGCGACGTATCCCAGGGCGCCCAATGCGTTGGACCCTCCTCCCGGCACCACGTAGGGCCTCCGTCCACTTCTTCTCACCTCATCGGCGGCCTCGGACATTGCCTGCTCCAGATCGGTGCCCCCGGGAACGACGGTGATCCGTTCAGAGCCGAGGAGTTTGAAGAGGAGATTGTTGCCGCTGGCATCCGAATCGTATGAGCCTGCCACCCTCTCCTCGAGGACCAACCGGCAGCTCAGCCCCTCTTTCACAGCAGCGGCCAATGTCAGGCGGCAGTGATTGGATTGGACTGCTCCTGTGGTGATGATGGTATCGGCTCCCTGTGCCAGCGCATCGGCGATGAGGAACTCGAGCTTGCGTGTCTTGTTCCCTCCCGAGGCCAAACCGAGCAGGTCATCGCGTTTGACATAGATGTCGGGTCCGCCGAGGTGTTCGCTGAGGCGAGGAAGCAACTCGATGGGTGTGGTTCCATGTGTGTAGCGACGGCGTGGGAATTGTGAAAGCTGCATCGGTATCTCCTAGGTGAGATCAGTGATTGCTTCTGGTGTCGGTATGGGCTGGGCTGTACTTTCTGTTCCATCCGGTGAGGACGGAGATCACGAGGACGAGGAGGAGCCCCCAGACGTAAGGGTTGAGGAACGCGGCGCCGATGCCCGGAGCGGGAAGCCCGTGCTCAGTGGCCGCGGCGAGGACGGTGACGTACCAGACGATGACGGCGTTGTGCCAGGGGGGCATGTAGAAGACAGTGTTGGCACTGCAGTCGAGCAGATTCGCCGTTCGAGCGGGGGCTAACCCGTGGCTCAGACCCAGCGGGCGGGCGAGGGCCGGTCCCACCAAGAGGATCGCGGGGGCATTGGAGCCGAGCGGAATCGTGAACAGGATCGTGATGGCGACGATGGTCAATTCGGCGCTGCGCACGCCTCTGGCTGCACGGGCCTGCAGCAAGACGAGGACCTTGCCCATCAGACCGCTGTCGGCGAGGAGCTGGGCCAGCGCCAGAATGAAGAGGACGAGAACGACGGCCCCGGTGACACCGGAGATACCGTCTTCGATCAGTCCCGTGGAATCGCCTTGGTCAGCAGGAACGGAGAATATCTGGCCCGGGCGGAGGAGGCCTGTTGCCAGGCCGAGGGCAATGCCGCTCAAAGTCCCCCAGGTCAGCGAGGTGATGATGTGATGTCCGCGGATTGCCAGGACAATCACCAAGGTGAAGGGAATGAGCATCACGAGGCCCAACGGTGTCGAATTCGGCATGAACTGTTCGCTGGGTTCGGAACCCGAACCACCGAAGACCGCAAAGACCACAATGGCGATTCCCGCCGCGGACAGGGCCAACGGCAGACGAGTCTTGACGACCTCGCCCATGCGGGCCTTCTGGGTGTAGGCCGAGCTGATGGTCGAATCTGAGACTGGTGCTATGTTGTCGCCGAAGGCTCCACCGGCAATGATCGCAATTGCCAGCATCGTAGGGTCTGCACCGAGATTGACGCCGGCAGGATAGAGGACTGGAACCATGGCGACGACGGTTCCGACGCTGGTGCCGGTTCCTGCTGCGAAGATGCAGGCCAACACGAAGGCGAGGACGGTGAACGGGCTGCCCTGAAGTCCGGTGGTCAATCCCAGCCACAGCAGCCCTTTGACCAAGCCGCCACCGCTGAGGAGCGAACCGAAGACTCCTGCGAAGATGAAAGCAGTGATGATCACCGCTCCGGTCTGATCACTGAGCCCGCGGATGATGGATTCGGTGAACTTTCGTTTGGTCGTGCTGAGAACAAGGCCGATGACGATCGCTGCCCATCCTCCGACCCAGAATCCGGAAATGGTGGCCCGTTCTGCGAGGGAGAGCCAGACAAGCACTCCCACGAATACTAGAGCCGGAATCAATGCGGCGATGGGGCCGCCCCCCATGCCCACCTTTTCATCCGCCGCGGGGTCAGGGAAGCCATTATTGTCCTGTGAAGTTCCTGCGGTCATGGAGCACATCCTTATGCTTTCAAATCTAATATGTGATTTGATTTAATTCAAAGATACGCATGAGAATGTGCAGAGTCAATGGGTTGGGCAGGCGGGAGAGTCAGTCGGGGGAGTTGCCGTCGCGCCGGGAGAGGTACTCGGCCAAGGAACGACTCGCCTCTCTCACATGTTTCCGGGTGGCCTTTTCGGCGTCTTTGGCGGAGCCGGACCGGATTGCCTCGATGATTGCCGAATGCTCGATGAGCGAGGTCTGGACTCGTCCTGGTACACGGGAGGAGACATTGTTTCCAATTCGGACCTGGCCCAGAAGGTTTTCAGCCAATGCCAGCAATCTGTGATTGCCCGAACTTCGCCAGATAGTCTTGTGGAAGGCGAGATCAAGGTCGCGGTAGGCGGGGATGTCACCTGCTGCCACCGCATGAGACTGCCTGTCGAGCAGTTCTTCCAAGCTTGTGACGATGGCGTCTCGTGAGCTCAGTTGGGCAACTCGACGAGAGGCTACGCTGTCGATGACTTCACGGATTTCGTAAATCTCGAGAATATCGTCTCGGCTGAGCTTGGGCACAAAGTATCCGCGATGTTCCAGCGCGACGAGGAGGCCCTGTCTTTCGAGTGCGGCCAGTGCCGTGCGGATCGGCGTCGGTGACAGGCCGATGGCGTCGGTGATCGGTGCAACGGTGACACGGCTGCCGGGCGGCAGCTCGCCCGAGAGGATGAGGTCGCGGACATGATCGTAGGCAATCTCAACGTAGCTGTTGCCTCGAACCGGAGACGTATTCTCGGATGACAAATCCCAACTCCTCCTGCGGCCGACTGGTGGTGCGTCCGGTGCGGCGCAACAATGTGCTTCACACCTTAGTGACATTCCATTCATAATATAAATCACGTGTCTTCTCGGGTATCGACTGTGCCCTTGCAATGCGTCCCGAACGCCTTCGGCGTGACTTTGGCACCCTAGCTGGCATCGGTGCGAATGCGAGCCTTCGAATCAGCGGGCAGAGCGGCCAGTTCCCGAATACCTGGCGTGAGCCGCGGACAGAACCTCGAACAGGCGGCGCCCCTTCAATTCGTATCCCGTGCGCAGAGGGACCGTGCCAGCCATCCATCCCCGCAGGCCACGTCGCCGGACTGCATCAGGAGTGAGTCGATAGACGACCATCTTGAAGCCGGGCCTGGCAGTCAGCGATTCGAAGGTGACCGTGTCGATCTCACTCCAATGCATGAACGTCTGCGACATTGTGCGACCGTGGTGCTGTTCGACGATGCCATCACGTGAGAGAAGGAGGCTGTCATCACGAAGTAGTCGAGCGGCCAATCCCACCGGCACGATCACGAGGCATCCGACAATACCGACCATCACTGCCACTGTTCTGAGATTGAACACGACCAATGCCCAGTGGGTGCCCTGCTCGATCCCGCCGCCGACCATCAGCATCAACAGCCAGACAAGAAACAGACCCAAAAGAACGACAGATGGCAGTATTAAGGTGATCGACCTGCGCTTGAGGCGAATGACCACGGAGCGTCCCGCGTCCAGCCTGCGGATCACATCGGCAGGGGAGAGATTCTCAGTCACAGACATCACAATAGCGTCAGCCAACGGTGACATCGATCAATAGTGTGTCTGCGCGCCTGTTCAGTCATCGCGGCGCAGTCGCCGCATCACGGGCCGGCTGGGGCAGGTGCGACCGATCTCGGTGAAGCCAGCTCCTTGAAACATGGACAACGTGCCGGTGTGGACCGCGGACTGAGCAGGGGAGTCGCGAACTGCGCGGCTCGACTTCGCCTTCGATCAGCCGATTCGTCTTCTCGTCCATCTCCCACCGGTACAAGCATGCGCCGCTCACGGTCATCGACCCCGGGAATAATTCGGAGCCGGATCTGGCTGTCCTGAGAGTAAGAGCCACTCGACAAGCGACGAAGGAGAAGCACATGTCTGATGCAGACCGCGTAGTCATTCTCGGAGGACACGGCAAGATCGCGCTCATGGCCGCACCCAAGCTGAAGGACGCCGGGTACTCGGTGGACTCGGTCATTCGCAATCCGGATCAAAGTGTCGATGTGGAGGCCGCGGGCGCGAACCCGGTCGTCCTCGACATCGAAACGGCCGATACGGACAAGCTCACCGAACTGTTCAATGGGGCAAAGGCGGTTGTCTTCTCCGCCGGTGCTGGTGGCGGCAATCCTGACCGGACCCGCGCTGTGGATCTTGAGGCAGCGAAACGCTCCATCGATGCCAGCGTGCAAGCGGGAGTCGATCGCTACGTCATCGTGTCCTATGCCAGTGCGGGCGTCGACCTCGACCGGGTCGATCCGGAGAGCTCGTTCTACCCTTACGTTGAAGCGAAGCATGGAGCCGATGAGCATTTGCGCGCAAGTTCCCTGAACTACACTATCCTCGGGCCCGGCGGTCTCACCCTGGAGCCGTCGAAGGGCAGCGTGCTGCTGGCCGATGACTCCGGTGATGTCGACGGCACGACCCCGGACAGTGACACGCGAGTGACCTCCCGTGAACTCGTCGCCGATGTCATGACACACGTCATCACCAACGGCGCCGCGAAGCGAGAGACGGTGAACTTCTACGACGGTGACACTCCGATCGCCGAAGCTGTGAAGTAAGACCTCGCGAGACACAGACTTCGCGACACACAGATGGGGAGATCGAACTCAGCGTTCGATCTCCCCATTGTCATGCGCACGAGGTCTTCACCCTCGCTCTTTCCTGTTCCAGAGCTGGTGAGTCAGACCGCTGGATGAGCCGATCGTCTCGATCGTGAAGCGGTCCTCGATGCCGCTGATGCCCTCCCACAGCGAAACCCCCGTGCCCAGCGTGATCGGCACGATCGCCACATGCATGAAGTCGATGAGGTCAGCGGCAAGGAACTGGCGAATGGTCGACGGGCCACCGCCGATGCGCACGTCAAGGCCGTCCGCGGCGTCGACCGCCTGACTCAGGACCGCCTCGGCGGGGGCATCGACGAAATGAAAGCTCGTCCCATTGGGAAACTCCATCGACTCCTGCGGGTGGTGAGTCAGGACGAAGCACGGAGTCTTGAACGGCGGCTCCTCGCCCCACCAGCCGCGCCAACCATCATCGGGCCACGGCCCCTGTTGTGGCCCGAACTTCTTCCGACCCATGATCTCGGCGCCGATGCCCTGACCCCACATCGCGAATAGCGCACGATCCAATGTCACGGGCCCATCGACGCCGCCGATCCCCTCGATTCCTCGTCCGTCGAACCAGCCGAACAATGCTTGGGCGCCACCGATCGGCTCGTCGAACGTCACATAGTCACCGGCGGAATAGCCATCGAGTGAGACGAATTGACTGTGGACGCGTGCTCGAACCATGATCACTCCGATGTGATTGTCAGCGATGATTGAGCCAAGCGTAGAGTATAGTGATTGCTGATTGCAACCACTTGGGAGGATGAATTGCGAAGCGAACCGCGCTCGGGCTGTGCGATCAATGCGGCCGTCGAAGTCCTCGGTGATTCCTGGAGCCTCATCGTGCTCCGCGACATCGTGTTCGGCAATCGCCGCCATTTCCGCGAACTCCTTACGCTCAACGACGAGTCAATTGCCTCGAATATGCTTTCCAGCCGCCTGAAGAAACTTGTCGACGATGGGCTGCTGACTCGGGCCGACACGGTTCGCGGTCAAAAGGCCGCCTATTCCCTCACCGAGGCGGGGATCCAAGTCGTGCCGGTCATGGTCGCACTCGGCACCTGGGGAATGAACCACCGCCCGACCTCTCCCGAGCTGACGGTGAGATCCCGAATTCTCGCTGAGTCGCCAGAGCTGGTCGGTGACCTCATGGACGAGCTGCGCGAGGCCCACCTCGGCATTACGCTGCCTGAATCGCCTCGGCCACGGGCCTCGGAGCGTCTGCAGGCCGAGTTTGAGGCTGCTCTCGGGGGCACGTCCTAAGCCACGTGTGCAGGAAGGGGCGGTCGACTGGCGTACACTGCCGTCCAGATGCTGCCTGCGAGCGAATGGTGATCGCCCCTCTTGTCGGATTCGCAATTCTGTGGTTGCCTTGAATAAGTGATTGCAAATTGCAATTGCTTTGAAGGTTGAATCTATTCACCGATCTCAAAGGAGCGATCATGTTCACCGGACTGATGGCCAGCATCACTGTTAAGGATCAGGACCAGGCGCATGATTGGTATACGAAGGTCTTCGAGCGCGAACCCGACGCCACTCCCATGCCCGGACTGCTCGAATGGCATTTCGGAGGCGAATTCGGGATCCAGGTCTGGGCCGAACCGCAGCGTGCTGGATACTCGACCGCTGTCATCGGTGAGTCGGACCTCGACGCACTTGCCGCCCGACTGGCAGCCGCCGGCATCGATCGTGGCGGGCCGCAGCTGGGCGGCGGTCAGCGGATTCTGCAGATCGCTGACCCCGACGGCAATCGAATCGTCTTCTCAGGTAAGTGAGGTAAGAGCTCTAGTGAATCCCACGACCGACACCATTCGACTGAGTGCGGAGATCACACGTCCCCGCGGGGGCGTATGGGCGGCCTTCGTCGACACCGAGGCCAGGCAGCAGTGGAGCGCGCCAGCCGGCGAGAGGCTCATCTACGACCGTGATGACTTCCGGACCGGAGGCAGTGCGGAATATCGGTGCGGGAGCCCCGAATCGCTCGAGTTCAGTGCGGCCGTTGACTACATCCACGTCGAAGAGGAGGAGTTCGCCGTTCACACCGACACGGTGTGGCACGGAAACGAACTCCTCGCCACGGGCATGATCACCTGGTCCTTCGCTGACGTCCCCGCGGGGACGTCAGTGACGATCGTGAATCAGGTGGTGTCCTTCGTCGGTGCCGACATGATCGATGGCAGCCGGAAAGGGCACCGAATCGCCCTCGAACAGCTAGGCGCCTTCCTCGCCGGTCCAGGGCAGGTCGGCTCCAGCGCGACTGACGGTGATGGCCGCCCGACGTGAGGCATTCTCGCCGAGGCGTGTGAGCGCAACCTCATCCAGGTCCTTAGGGTGTGGGCCGCTGCCGTGCAGATCGTGCACGAGGGAGGTCATGAAGGTATCTCCGGCCCCGATCGTGTCGCTGACCAGCACTGTTCCTGTCGGAACACTCACCCTCGCCGAGGTGGTCGAGAGGATCGAGTCATCCGATCCGCAGGTGAGCGCGACCAGGTCGACCCCGAGACGAAGGATTCGATCGATCTGAGCCTCAGCACTCTGACCGGGATAGAGCCAATCCGCGTCGACATCACTGAGCTTGACGACATCAACCCGTGAGGCGAGTGACTCGAACCGAGCCAGTGCGTGCTGGTCGTCTCCGATGATGGAGGGGCGGATATTGGGGTCGAAGCTCAGCAGTGCTGAGGAGTCTCGTCCGCGTTGGAGCAGAGAATCGACGGCGCCGGCGCCGGGGGAGAGGAAAGCTGCAATCGAACCGACATGGATTGCCGCCCAGTCGCCGCGGTCGACCAGTGACACATCGGGGTCCCAGCGCAGAGAGAATTCGTATTCGGCAGAGCCATCCGGTGACAGCAATGCTCGTGCCGTCGAGGTCAAACCAGTCGGGCGTGCATGCACCCGGACGTTCGACTCCCGCAGGTGAGCCAGCAGGAATCCGCCGTGAAAGTCATCTCCGACATCGGTGAGCAGCTCAACATCGTCACCGAGGCGTCCCAGGCCGAGGGCGACATTCGCCGGAGCCCCGCCCGGGGAATAGCGATCCGGTGATCCGGCCGAGCTGACGATGTCGATGAGAGCCTCACCGATGACAAGAATGCTCATGGGTTCGATTCTATGCGCACGCGACTGTTCGGGTGTCTCATCAGCACGAATAGTACACTTTTAGTGCATAGGCCGGTTGTGCTTTCAGTTCGTGTCAGTGGCGTCTGGAATCGTTGCCGCATGGACAAAGACACCATGGAATCAGAAGTCAGAACGATCGTCGATGCCGCCTCCGCTCGCATCCTCACACCGAGGGAGGGAGAATGCTTGGTCTGCTACGTCTTCCGCCAGCTGGGAGAATTCGGCTGCGACGGAACCCATCGGTTCGCCCAGACCTTCCGGGACCGAACAGCCCCTCGGGCCACTGCGCTGATGGAGCGCTTGGGAAGCATGGGCGCCTGCTGCTGTGACTGCGAGGTATTCAACAATGCCTACACGTTCGCAGAACGCCCGTGGATCACCGGAGCCGCATTCGGGGCAGACATCGGCACAGGGTTCGAATCCCAAGAGCCAGTCGACCTGCGCGAGGAGTTCGGCATCAACGAGCCGCCCGCAAAGATCTTCTACCTGTGTTGCCAGTTCGTGCGTCGCGGCTCGACTCAGCCGTGTCCGAACTGGGTGCGAATGAGTCGATGGTGAGAAGTCTCCGGCAGAATAGGGAACATGCCCTCACGCCTGCCGCTGTTCCTTGACTGTGATCCCGGGATCGACGACGCCATCGCCCTCGGCTACCTGTTGTGCCAAGGCGACCTCGACATCATCGGCATCGCAGCCTCAGGCGGCAACGTGTCCACAGCACAGGTCAGCGCCAATGCTCAAAGCTGGCTCGAACTCGCCGGCCGCACGGACATACCCATCCACCCGGGAAGCACGTATCCCTCCGCTTGGCCGCCCGTTGATGCCGGCCGAGGGCTGGCATCCTCTCCTCCTACCGAGCCCGAGTACGCCGACCTCACCCACGGACCCACCGGTGCCGGATATGCGAGGCTTCCACAACCGGCGACACCGGCCAGCACCATCAATGCTGCCCAGGCCTGGGTCGACGCCGCACGGTCAAATCCTGGAGAACTCATCGGCGTCGTCATCGGACCTGCGACGAACCTTGCTCTGGCCCTTGCCCTCGAGCCCGAACTCCCCAGCCTGATGAGACGACTCTTCATTATGGGCGGTGCCTTCAACTATCGCGGAAACACTCTCCCGACCACCGAATGGAACGTCACCTTCGACCCCGAGGCGACGGCGAGCGTCATCGCGGCCTTCGACCATGCTCACTGTGAAGGCACACTGCAGGCCCTGCCGGTGATCGCCCCGATCGAAGCCACCGAGGCTCTTGAGATGACTCCCACACGGCTGAAAGCGATCCTCGACTCAGCGTCGGCTGCACGTGAGAAATGGGGTGGCTGGCTGGCCCAGATGGCCGAGGCCCTGCGCTTCTACTTCGAATTCCACGAATGGGACGGCCTGGGCTACATCGCCCACATCCATGACCCCTTCGTCCTCGCCTGCGCCCTCGAATGGGCACGCGGCAATGAAACCACACCCACCTCGGCGGGCAGTGATGAACCTATTGCGAACGGGACTCGCGGCACGTTGCCCTGGGCCACGACGATCTGCGCGCCCGTCGACGTCGAACTCACCGGTAAACTCACACGTGGCGAAACCGTCGCCGATTGGCTGGGACGGTGGGGGAAAGGCATCAACGCTGAGATCATCCGCACGATCGACGCACAGACCTTCCTCGACCACCTCGGCGAGACACTGAGCAAAGGACCCCTTCATGACCACGAAATCCAGACAGTCTGGGCAGGGGCCGACACAAACTGTCGGTCCCGCACAAAACCAGAACACTAGAAGCCACAAGAGCAACGCACTTCCCCTCGCGCTGTCCGTCCTCGGCACCCTCGTCATCCTCGGCACCTATATCGCGGTCCTCCTGACACAGCCGGCTAACCTCGGCACTGACCTGGGCCACACGACACTATGGGTCATGCTCGGCTACCTGGTCGGGGGAGTCCTCCTCGCCGCCGGCACCCTGCCACTCATCCCGCGCAGCATTCTCGCCCTCATCCCCGTCGCTATCGCTGCCAATATCGTCATCGGGCAAGTCGTGGGCAACGTCACCCCGATTCCGCTCTACCTCGATTCCATCGGGACCGTGATGATCGGTGTTCTCGCCGGCCCAGCCGCCGGAGCATTCACCGGCATCATCTCGAACCTCATCTGGGGCGTGACTCTGAGCCCCAGCGTCATCGCCTTCAGCTCTGGTGCGGCCTTCATCGGTGCGGCCGCCGGCTGGGCTGCGCGGCTCGGAGCCTTCCGCACCCCCTGGTTCGCAGTCATCACCGGGGCAGTGGCAGGAATCCCGGCCGGAGCACTCGGCGCACCTGTGGCCGCCTACGTCTTCGGCGGCGGCCTGGGCTCGGGCACCGGCGGTGTCGTGGCCGTCCTGCAGGCAGCGGGTCTTGAGATGCTCAACGCGACCTTGGCACAGAGTCTGTTCTCCGACATCATCGACAAGGCCCTCATCTTCGCCCTGGCCTATGTCATCGTGCACACCCTGCCGCGACGAATCCTCAACCGATATCCGTTCACCGACCACAGCCTTTCGCACACTTCCCGCGTACCGGTGCGGGCAGACTGAATGACAGCGACTGTTCTCGACCGGGAACAGCAGACCACACGTCGTTGGCATCCAGTCACCGAGATCATCGTCCTCGCATGCTCTCTGCTGCTCGTCTTCGGCATCCCGTCTCCGGTCGTGCCCACCGCCATCATCGGTGCCACGCTCATCTCCGCGACAGTCTCACCCGCAGTGAGGCTGGGAACTTGGGCGATCGGCGTCGGCGTGCTGTGCCTGCCGACGCTGATCGTCCTCAGCATCGTGCAAGGACTGTTCTACCCCGGCGCCGAGGTGACCGTGCTGTGGGAATACGGTCCCGCACATCTCACCGTCGAAGGACTGACAATCGCCGTTCAGATCTGGCTGAGGGTCAGCGCGCTCGTGTCCCTGTGCGCTTTCTTCGGACTCGGCGCCGACTCGGCCCGCCTGTTCGACGGATTGCGGACCCTGCGGCTGCCCTCCTCTGTGGCCTATATCTGCGCCTCGGCGATCGGACTCATCCCACTCATCCGCACCCGCATCCAGCAGATCATCGAGGCCCGCGCCAGTCGCGGCTGGGACGTCAGCAAGTGGATGGTCCGCACGCGCCTGCTGCCGAACATCGTCACGGGTCTGTTCACCTCGGTCCTCATCGAGGTCGAACAGCGCCACGACGTGCTCGAGCAGCGCGGTCTCGGAGAAGCAACGCAGGTGACATCGCTTCAAGATCATCACGACGGGCCAGGTCAACGAGTCCTACGCCGAGGTGTTCCCGCCCTCACCTGCGTGCTTGTCGTGTTCTCCGTAGCCGGGATCCTGCCCCTGCCCACGGCGGAGCAGCTGATCGGCGGTGCCTGAGACCATGACTCTTGAACTCGTCGGAGCCGGCTTCACCTACCGCGGTGCCGCTTCGGCGGCACTGACAGACATCGACCTCTGTCTGGCTCCGGGGCAGATGCATGCGGTCCTCGGTGCGGTGGGCTCGGGCACCTCCACGCTGGGGCGACTGATCACAGGACTGACTGACGACCGTGGCACCAGTGCTGGGCACATTCACGTCGAAGGGACCGCGGTCATGCTCGGCGATGACCCCGAGGCGCAGCTGTCCGGGATGACGAGCCTCGTCGGCGATGAGGTGCAGCTGTCCGGAAGGCTGCACGGTGACGAGGTCTCGGTGGTCGAAGGGCGTGCGCTGCTGATGCTCGAGTCACTGGGTATCAGCGACCTGTGGGGACGGCGACTCGACACCCTGTCCGGGGGCCAGCGGCAACTGGTCGCACTGGCAGGACTGCTCACCCTGCGTCCGTCCCTGCTGGTCCTTGACCAACCCTCACTGTCGCTTGACCCGGACACTCGCCGCCGTCTCGGCGAGGTGCTGCAGGATCACTGCTCGAGCGGGGGCACGGTGCTCATCACCGCTCATCAGTTCGACGAGGTGGCCGAAGCCTGCCACGAGCTGAGCATCCTGGGCACCGGGCGGCTGCTGAAGACAACGCACCGACTCTCGGCTGACGACGGTGACCAGTACGGAATCTGGGACACACGACCGCGCGATCGTCACAGAACCACCAGCGCTGCCACAGATGTTCCCGCCTGCCCGAAGCCCGCATCGCTGACCGTCAGAGGCCTGACCATCGCCCGCTCTGGGGCGTCAGTCCTCAACGATGCTGATCTCGACGTCGCATCCGGCGAGCTCGTCACGATCATGGGATCCAACGGAGCCGGAAAGTCCACTCTCCTGCGCAGCCTGGCCGGCCTCCTCAGAACCCGCGACCGACCATCGGGAACTGTCACTGTCGATGACCAGGGAACTGCAGTCCACATCGGCGACGCCCCGGCGCACGAGCGAGCACAGCACTTCGGTTGGGTGGGGCAGGACCCGGGCAGTCAGCTCTCTGCCGCGACCGTGCGCGAGGAACTCATGCACGCAGCGCCTCTGCCGCCGCACCGACGCCGCGACCGAGAGGTGATCCGTGCCCGGCGACAGGAGGCGGTCACCTCGGCGCTGGCGGCGGCTGAGCTGACCGAGGTGAGCGAGACCCATCCGTACGATCTGAGTATCGACGGCCGCAAGGACCTGGTGATGGCTTCGGCGCTCATCATGGACCCTCGGATCCTCCTCCTCGACGAACCGACCCTGGGCAGAGACCGCAAGGCCATCGGACGATTGAACATGATCATGGCGGAATTCATTCGACGAGGCGGGTCCGTTCTGGCCACTACCCACGACCGGCGGTGGGCGGCAGAGGTCTCGGATCGGATTCTGCGTCTGGGTGAGGGGGAGCTGCGCGAAGACCCGGGGCGGTCAGAAATCGTATGAGGCGTCAGTGGTCGGGGTTTCAGGTCCGCTGAACTTCTGCAGATGCACATGCCTGATCAGGCGGATGACCGGTCGGATGAGCATTTCGACGCTGCCGAGGACGAACAGGCAAGTGCCTGTGAACACCCATTCGTCGGAGAAGAACATGAAGCTGCCGATGAGGAACCAGATGCCGATGAGCACATCATTGACGATGCTCAGCACCTGATACCGCTGACGGATGACGAGTTCGTCATGGCCGATGCGAATGATCAGGTTGTGGTTGTCATCGGTCATGTCGTCCTCCAGGATGGGGTCGCTGGTGCGGGAGCGCAACGCGCCCCTGAGTCGATGCTAGGCGCGACGGGTCCGCTTGACCATTTGTTCGGCGAATTCTTCCGCCGTGATGCACCGATGGGTTGTCAAGCTGCGTGGAGAAGGAATTCTCGATACTTCACCGCGAACCCGTCATCCCGGGATTTGCCTCGCTCGATCGTTGAGACCTTCATTTGATTCGTCTCGAAGTGCTCTGCCACCGCCTTCATCGTCAATCGCTTCGAGTTCTGCAAGGGACGCAGGTCGTCGAAGGCCGGCACGACCGGTGGATCGACGATCAGCCGGTACACCTCGCCGGCGACGTATCGTTTCAGACACCGCATGATCTCTGTCGTTGACTTCTGCTCAGCCGCTCGCCTGGCGACATCCTCCTTGGTCCGGGGGCCATTCGACATTCTCGACAGCACGATGCTGTACAAGGCACTGTCTGCTTGCCTGTCACCACCCCGATTGAGTCGGTGACGACTCGTCTTCCCCGACGACGCTTGCAACGGGCGGCAGAGACGGGGCCGAAGCTCTTCGCTGCTGCCAGCGCTGGTGCGATCTGCGTCGTCAGTGCGTCGAGCTGGTCGTAGGCGGTGTCGATCTCCTCGGTGAGGAACTCGATGCGTTTGGCCAACTGACGCAGCACGAGCCCGAGATGATCATCAACGGCCGGTCGGGCCGTGGCGAGCATGTCATAGAGCTCAGTGTCCTTCAGCCCTGCATATCGCTGCCTGACCGGGGTGGGTGCAGTGGTGAGGAAGTTGATGATCTGCGTGGTTGCCGCCGTCCGGGCTGTGATTGCGGTCGTGCGGGTTTTGAGGATGACTCGGATCCCTTCGACGGCACCGCCGAGGAGCGTCGGGATCGGAAGCACATCAGCGTCAGCGGCGACGGTCGTCGCTGCAGCGTAGGAATCGATGGGGTCGGGCTTCCCTCCCCGGCGGGTCTGTCGGTTCGGCCGGATGACGTCCTTGACCAGGACGTTGTTCGAACGTAGGTACGCGGTGATCCCGGCCCCGTAGGACGCGGGTCCGCCGACTGCGATGATTGTTCCGAAGGTGAGGATGAACGTCAGGAGCTCTTCGTAGCCGGTGCTGGTGGTGGAGAACTCGCCGTCGCCGAGTTTCTTGCCGACTCCGTTGATGATGCCGACGAGGTTGGTGTTCTGGTGGGTGGCGATGCCGGCGTACACATTCGCCGCTGGTGCTGACATCATGGGCCACACCGGGAACCTGCCTCTAACATTCTCTACGTCAGTGCCGCGTCGTAGCGTGAGGCCATGGATGAGAACGTGAATTCGTTTGACGCACTGTACGCCGAAGTCGGCAGCCATCGGTCCGTGATGCCATGGGACGAACTGCTCGGCTTCGTCCGCCGATTTCCTCAGATCGCCGCGTTCAACGCGGCTCTGATCGCTCAGCAGAAAGCAGGGGCGATCTTCGTTGAAACCGAGCACGCATGGCAGCAGAAGTACGACAGGCTGCTCAACGACGATGCCGTGGCACTGATCGTGCTCCACCCCTTCGCACCGGTGCGCTTCGTCTACGATGTCGAGGACACTCACGGACCACCAGTTCCCGATGCCGCTATCAATCCGGTCAAGGCCGTGGGAGCGCCCACCTGGGACGGGCACCGCATCGTGATGGACGTGCTGCGTCGCAAGGGCCTGAATCTCGTCGGTCTGCCGAAGACGCAGAGCCCGACTGTGATGCTCGGGAGGGTGCTCTACGAGCTGGCTTTGGTCTACGCCGGTCATCGCGGATCCCACTCGAAGTTGGGAATAGTCGCCAGCGAAACCGACATCGAAGGCAGGCAGGCTCGTTTCGAAGCCGAGTGCATCACGTGGCTGATCGCCGGACGCATTGGTCTCAAGGTGGCGGCAACCGGGTCACTGAAGGGCTATCTCAAGCACGGGGAACTGCTTCCGCCGCTGTCCAGAGACAGGGTCCTGCATTCGGTGAATGCCATCGAGAAGCTCTTCGGCGGGGCTCTGAAATTCGGCGAGATCGTGCGTGAGGACGTGCCGAGTCTGTTTCCGCTCACTGAGTATCTGTCGTTCCCTTAGCCTCTTCCCGTCGAGGTATTGGGCAGTCGTCTTGTCTGATGGCAGGTATCCTTGAGGCAACTATCTCAACGAGGAGACACGATGAGCAGGGCAGTTCAGATCACTTTCGATTGTCATGATCCGATCAGGCAGGCCACCTTCTGGGCGGCGGCGCTCGGATATGTCATACCCGGCCCTCCCGGAGTCAGGCTCGGGGCCGATGACGATCCCTTTGCTGCGTGGCAGGAATTCATCAAAAGCCTGGGCATGGGCACGAAGCCGGAGGAGTTCCGTGCCGCGATCGAAGATCCGCAGGGACGCGGACCCAGAGTGTTCTTCCAGATCGTGCCCGAGGACAAAACCGTCAAGAACAGGGTCCACCTCGATGTGCGTGCTGCTCCCGGTCTGCAAGGCGACGAGCGGATGACGGCGCTGGAAGACGAATGCCAAAGTCTGCTGGACCTGGGCGCTCAACGCCTCGAGCGGTGTGACCCGAGCCCACCGATGGAGGCCGGATTCATTGTCATGGCCGACCCGGAGGGAAACGAATTCTGCTTGGACTGACCAGTGTCGCCACCAGCATGAGAATCCTCTTAGCAAGGGGG
>JAKDSA010000086.1 GCA_030457025.1 Brevibacterium sp.
TACGAGCAGTAACTACGAGCAGCATCAGGAAAGGACACCATGCCAACCGGACGCGTGAAATGGTTCGACGTCGACAAGGGCTTCGGCTTCGTCATCGCCGAGGACGGATCCCAGGCCTTCCTCCACTCCTCCGTCCTGCCCGAGGACGCTGAAGTCACGAAGGGCACCCGCCTGGAATTCGACGTGGTCGATTCCCGTCGTGGTGCGCAGGTGCTCAAAGCCCGGCTTCTGAGCCCACCGGCCAAGGTTGCGAAGGTGCGCAGGCGCGCACCCGAGGACATGGCAGTTATGGTTGAAGATGTCATCAAAGTATTGGATGACCTCAACAACGGACTGCAGCACGGCCGCTACCCCGATTCGTCGCACGGAAACAAGGTAGCCTCATTGCTGCGGGCAATTGCCGACGATTTGGAGTCCTGATGTCATCACTGTTCAGTGATTGGTTGGCCGGCCAGAGTGCCGAGCCGACGAATGACCCTGCGCCGACTGAGGCGGCGTCGGCCAAGGCCGCCGCGCCGGTGAAGCGGGCCAGGGCCCCGCGGGCGAGTTCCGAGAAGGTCGTCCTCGACACGCAGTTGGCCGCTGCCATCGACATCGCACGTTCGGCCATCGCCGAGGTTGCCGGCAGCTCCGTGGTCGGTGACCACCTGGGCACACTTGCCGAGGGCACTCGCCTGGTCACCCACTACTTCGCGTGCACAAACCCGACCTACCGTGGTTGGCGCTGGGTCGCAGTTCTCGCCCGGGCACCCCGAGCGAAGAAGGTCACCGTCTGCGAGACCGCGCTCCTGCCGGGTCCCGACTCGCTCGTCGCCCCGGAATGGGTCCCCTGGGATCAGCGTCTGGAGCCCGACGATCTGACTCCGCGGGACACGCTGCCGAAGGTCGAGGACGATCCGAACCTGCAGCAGGGCTTCGAACAGGTCGAAGAGACCTCTGACGGCAACCTGGACGAGATTCCGAACTTTGAGTTCGGGCTCGGCCGCCGCCGGGTCCTCTCACCCGAAGGCATCTCCGCGGCCGCGTCCAGGTGGGCCGAGTCGGAGACCGGCGCGGAGTCCGACTTCGCCGCGAAGGCCTCGGCGCACTGCTCCAGCTGCGGATATCTGATGCCGTTGGCGGGATCACTGAGACAGAAGTTCGGGGTCTGCGCGAACGGCTGGTCTCCGGCCGACGGCAAGGTCGTCGCACTCGACTTCGGCTGTGGAGCCCATTCTGAGACCGACGTCAGCCGGCAGAATACCGACCCGGCCGAGGCCGTCGTCGACGACTACTCCGCCGGCGAACTCGAGTTCCAGGAGGGCTGACACACCGCGATGGCGCACACGTTCCGGTCACTGGCAGAACCGAACTACCGACATTGGTTCGCCGGTGCCCTGATCTCGAACACCGGAACGTGGATGCAGAGGACGGCCCAGGACTGGATCGTCCTCACTCAGCTGACGAACAACAACGCCTCGGCCCTGGGCATCACGATGGCGCTGCAGATGGGTCCACAGCTCGTCATGTTCCCGTTCGCGGGAGCCATCGCCGACAAGTTCTCCAAGCGCAGACTGCTCATGGTCACCCAGTCGCTGTTGGGGGCCGTGGGCCTGTTGCTGTTCGTGCTCGTCATCACCGACACCATCGTCCTCTGGCACGTCTACATGACTGCTCTGGCCCTGGGCATCCTGGCCACCCTGGACAATCCGTCCCGACAGGCCTTCGTCTCCGAGCTGGTCGGTGAGGAGCTCCTGCCCAACGCCGTGAGCCTCAACTCCGCATCATTCAACGGGGCACGCATGATCGGCCCCGGCGTCGCCGGAGTCCTCACCGCGCTCATCGGCGCCGGACCGGTGTTCCTCATCAGCGGGCTGGGATTCGCTGCGACCCTGACCGTGCTCATTCGTCTGGATCAGACCCGGCTGCACCCCTCGGGGCGCCGCGGCAAGGGCGGGATTCTGGGCGGATTCGAATATCTGCGCAGACGCCCGGACGTGGCGATCGTGCTGGTCGTCCTGTTCATCGTCGCGACCTTCGGATTCAACTTCAATATCTACACCTCCACGATGGCCAAGATCGAATTCGGCAAGGACGCCAGCGGCTTCGGTCTGCTCAACTCCGTGATGGCGATCGGATCTGTGACCGGGGCGCTGGCCTCGGCGAAGCGGGAGAAGCCGAGGCTGAGATTCATCTTCGGGGCGGCGGGCGGATTCGGCCTCGCCGTGGGAACAGCGTCCCTGATCCCCAACTACTATGTCTTCGCGGCTTCGCTGATGTTGGTCGGTTTCGCCTCGCTGACGATGATGACCTCCGCCAACGCCTATGTGCAGTCGACGACGCCTGCGCATTACCGTGGTCGGGTCATGGCGATCTATGCTGCCGTCGTCATGGGCGGCACGCCGATCGGCGCTCCGTTGGCCGGCTGGGTCGCCGACACCTTCGGACCGCGGATGGCCATGGGCGTCGGAGCCGCCTCGGGCATCATCGCCTTCGTCGTCGGACTGGTGTGGATGATCGTGTCGAAGAACCTGCGTTTGAGCTATGACCCCAAATCACGCATCCGCCTCCATGTGAGCTATCTCGGGCGACCCTGAACGCTGAACTGCCCGTAAGCCCTGAACCGTCTGTGAGTTCTGTACCCTCCCTGAGCCGCTCCCAGATCTGCATCGCCTAAAATCGGGGATACCCATGTGCATCAGGGAATCCATGGCAACTGAGCGACAGATCGGACAGACAGTGAACGCGGACATTCTCACCTCGGTGCTGGTCGGACTGGCGATCCTCGTCGGCTGCCTCGGCATCATCGTGCCCATACTGCCGGGATCCATCCTCATCGCGATCGCCGTGCTGGTGTGGGCCATCGTCATCGGTGGGCCCATGGCCTGGATCGTCTTCGCCATCGTCGCTGTCTTCGTTGCCGGCGGCATGAGCGCCTCCCTGGTGCTCACGGGCAGAAAACTCAAGGCGATGAAGGTCCCCAACAAATCGGTCCTGTTGGCTGGCGTCCTCGGCATCATCGGGTTCTTCGTGATTCCAGTCATCGGTCTGCCGATCGGCTTCATCGCCGGTCTCTACCTCGCCGAATACCTGCGGATCAAGGAAGCGAAGGACGCCTGGGACTCCAGCTGGGAATCACTCAAGGCAATCGGCATCGGCACCGCCCTCGAATTCCTGCTCGCCCTGCTGGCCGCCATCACCTTCGGCATCGGCATCCTCATCCACTTCCTCGGCTGAGGGCCGGGGGCCGGTGGCCACCTGGGTAGCAAAACGCACCGTTAGCGCGGAAAGCAACTGTTGCAACAAGGTGTTTTCGCACTGACGGTGCCGAGTGCCTGTTCTGTGTACCGCACCACGCACCGGCAGCGGCGCTTCCTCCAGCTAGTCGCTTCGCCTACAGATAGTTGAGCACCCCGCACCGTCAGTGCTGAAAGCACCCCCTGCAAAGGGGCGTTTCGGCACTGACGGTGCGGGGTGCTCAAAGTCCTGACTCAGAAAGTTCTGGGCCAGCACGTCGCCGGATCAGAACGTAACGGCTGAGAACATCGCCGGTTGAGAATACTCTTCGACCGACGGGACCGACGAGACCGACGGGACTGACGGGACTTCAGGCCAGGGCGTCGATGACGAAGTCGATGCTGGCCAGCAGCGCTTTGACATCCTCGGGATCGACGGAGACGAACGTCGCGATGCGCAGCTGGTTGCGGCCCAGCTTGCGGTAGGGCTCGACGTCGACGATGCCGTTGTTGCGCAGGACCGAGGCGACGAGGGCCGCGTCGACCGAATCGTCGAAGTCGATGGTGGTCACGACCGACGAGCGATCCTCAGGGTCCTCGACGAAGGGGTGAGCCACCTCGGCGGCATCGGCCCAGTCGTAGACGAAACCGGAGGTCTCACGCGTCCGAGCAGCAGCCCACTCGAGGCCACCGTTGCCGTTGATCCATTCGATCTGCTCGGCCAGGAGCACCAGGGTCGCCACAGCAGGTGTGTTGTAGGTCTGGTTCTTGCGCGAGTTCTCGATCGCGGTCACAAGATCCAAGGACGCGGGGATCCAACGGCCGGAGTCCTTGATCTCCTGGGCGCGGGCAATGGCCTTCGGTGACATGATCGCCACCCACAGGCCGCCGTCGGAGCCCATGTTCTTCTGCGGTGCGAAGTAGTAGACATCGGTCTCCGTGATGTCGACGGGCAGACCGCCGGCACCGGATGTGGCGTCGATGACGACGAGCGCGTCTTCGTCGATGTCCTGGGGGCGGGCGATCGTGGTGGCGACGCCGGTCGAGGTCTCGTTGTGCGGCCAGGCATAGACATCGGCCGTGACATCGGAGGCTCCGGTCGCCTCGGCGAGGGACGCGGGGGAGGGGATGGCCGACGTGCCGGGCTCGGCCTTGAGGATGAGGGAATCCTGCAGGTGCGGGGCCTCATCGGTGGCCTTCGCGAACTTCTGGCCGAATTCGCCGAAGGTGGCGTGTGCGGCTCGTTCGCGCACGAGTCCGAAGGCGGCGACGTCCCAGAAGGCGGTGGATCCGCCGTTGCCCAGGACCACCTCGTAGTCGGAGGGCAGGTTGAAGAGTTCGGCCAGGCCGGTGCGGATGCGAGCGACCAGATTCTTCACCGGTGCTTGGCGGTGGCTGGTGCCCAGCACATCGGCGGCGGAGTTCAGAGCCTCGATCTGGGCTGTGCGGATGCGGGCCGGGCCGGCACCGAATCGTCCGTCGGCGGGCAGGAGTTCGTCTGGGATTGTTATATTCGTGGCAGTCACGCTCGACAGTCTACGATGCACCCGCGTGGGCGTGATGACCGGTCTCGTCATGTTGAGACATGTCACGGTCGGATCGAGCTGCGTCGTGCGACCGGTCAGGCGATGACGTGTGTCACCGGCTCGCCGTAGAGTGAAGATATGAGTGAGCCAGTCGATCGATTGCCGCAGACGCGGAAGTCCTACGAATCACCGACCTTCGGCCATCCCGAGGTCTCGCCGCTCGCGCTGTTTCGACAGTGGTACGACGAGGCTGCCGACCAGATCCGGGAGCCGAACGCGATGACGGTCTCGACCCTCGACGAGTGGGGTCCGTCCTCGCGGATCGTCCTGCTCAAGGGCATCGACGAAACCGGGTTCATGTTCTTCACCGACTACGACTCCGCCAAGGGGCGTCAGCTGCGTGCCGATCCCCGGGTGGCCGTGAACTTCCCCTGGCAGGACATGGAACGCCAGGTGCGGATCAGGGGCCTCGCCGAGGAGGTCGCCCCCGAAGACTCAGACGCCTACTTCGCCGTCCGCCCCCACGGATCCCAGATCGCGGCCAGCGTTTCGAAGCAGTCCCAGCCCGTCAGCGGACGGGAGCAGATGCAGGCCGAATACGATGCTGCCCTCGCGGAATACGCGGACGAGGACGTGCCCCGACCCGATCACTGGGGTGGATTCCGGGTCCGAGTCTTCGAGATCGAGTTCTGGCAGGGACAGAAGAACCGATTCCATGACCGGTGGGTCTTCCGCCGGGCCGATGGCAGCCACGAACCTGCGGATCTCTCGCTGGCAGCCGCTTGGACGTCTGTTCGTCTCTACCCATGAGGCCAGGCCTCGGTCGAGATCGGGTCTCGTTTGACGGGCGAGGGGCGGCCACCGGTCGCCTCGCTGAAATATTCGCCTGGGTTCAAGCGTTGCCCGGAGGCAGGCACTGCTCTGGTCAATGCACCGCCCGCAGGGGATCGAGGAACACGTGCCACCGCGCAGGGAGCAGGGACCGTTGACGTGCGCGAAGGCGCGTGAGTTCTTCGCGGCGCTTAGGCCGTCGACGTCAACGCCGGTTGAACTCACGTGATTGTCGGTACGCGGGATAGGATTGATGCTGAGAACGCCTGAAATGGTCGAATGGGCCTGAAGACGAAGAGTGGAGTGGCTGGTCTGAAGTGAACGACCTCATTGATACAACCGAGATGTACCTCAAGTCGATCATCGAGCTTGAGGAACAGTCGATCGTGCCGTTGCGGGCTCGGATCGCTGAACGTTTGGATCACTCCGGTCCCACCGTTTCACAGACCGTGGCGCGGATGGAGCGTGACGGGCTGCTGCATGTGAGCAATGACCGTCATTTGGAGCTGACAGCAGAAGGGCGCCGTATCGCCACCGAGGTGATGCGCAAGCACCGTCTGGCCGAACGGCTCCTCGCCGACGTCGTCGGCCTCGAGTGGGAACTCGTCCACGACGAAGCATGCCGCTGGGAGCATGTGATGAGCGAACAGGTCGAGCGCAAACTCGTGAAGCTGCTTCCGGAGACCGCGTCGGGCCCGTACGGCAATCCGATCCCGGGCCTGGACATGATCGGGGGAGGTGCAACGGCCGGCATAGAGGTTGTCGATCTCGCGACTGCGGTCGCTCGCGACGGGGCGAAGGAACTGCGGATCGCCTGGTTGGCAGAACCCCTGCAGGTCGATATCCATCTTCTGCAGCAGTTCCAGGTCGCCGGCGTCCTGCCCGACAGTGATGTCGAGATCTCACGTAACGGTGAATACATCACGGTTCAGGTCCCCGGTGCCCAAGACGTGCTTGATCTGCCGCTGGACACAGCCTCACACGTATTCGCCTATAAGAAGTGAACCTCGCCCGTGGTGAGGCACCGACCTCACATCGGCACGACGGAGCAGCAGTGACCCTGAGTCGCCGGTAGAGCGGTCGACTTCGCGGGTGGTCGCTCTTGTGAGCGGACGGTTGTTCTCGCGGACGGTCGGTCTCGCGAGCAGAATCATCAGAACCCCTGCCGAGGCAATCCGGTCACGGCCGGTGATTTCTGCTCGCATCGATTTGTTACAAAATGGCATTGAACACGGCCCAGGGAGTGCTTTATCACCCCTGGGCCGTGTCGTATAACAAGCAAATGTTACGAAGAGTTATGTCGAAATAGGCGCTCTCACCTGCACGTTTATGGGAAACCTCCGGGGAAGCCCCCGTGGTTCGTGACAGAAACGTGACAATCGGTCACCGATTGGTTACAGTTGTGGAGGTCGTTCACGAAAGTGGCGACTTTGCATCGTGAGCCGCACGCCACGCTCGATGTGAAATCTCTAAGGACCGAAAGTGGCGGTTGGGACTTTTCCAATAGGTGACGAGAGGAAAAAGTGGCAATCAAGCAGCATGGCCGCCGCGCCGCAGAAGCCAAGGTCAAGACTCCATTGACCGAACTGACCGAAATCCTGAATGCCAACTCGGCCGTCTTCGGGCGTCGTGCAGCCGTAGTTGCTGCCAGCGGTGGTCTCCTCACCGCAGCCGTCCTTCCGGCAGCAGGACAGGAAGCCGACGACAATGTCGCAGTCTCCGCCGAGTCAGACGCTCAGACGCAGGTTGAATTTAAGAACCAGACGGCGACCGTTGCTGCTGGCGACGATTCCCAGGGCAAGGACAAGAAGCAGGACTCCTCCTTCAGCGCCGACGTCCAGACCGTCACCGCCAAGGCTGCTCCGAAGCCCGAGCCGAAGCCAGAGCCCGTTGAGGCCGCCGACGACACGTCGAGCGAGTCCGCAAACGCCGGCTCCTCGGATAAGGACAAGAGCAAAGACTCCGGCTCCGATGATGCCGGCTCGATCGATGGCTCGAAGGCTGAGCAGGTGCTCGGCTGGGCTGCTAAGGGCGTCGGCACTCCATACGTCTACGGCGGAACCTCACAGGGCGGCTGGGACTGCTCCGGCTACACCGCATGGGTCTACGGTAAGGTCGGCGTCGATCTGCCCCGCACCTCTGGCGCACAGAAGGCCGCTGGCACGGTTGTCTCCCAGTCGGAGGCCAAGCCCGGTGACCTCGTCTGGCACCCGGGCCACGTCGGCATCTACGCCGGTGGCGGACAGATGTACGATGCCGGTTCCCCAGGTTCAGGCACCTCGAAGCGCAGCTACAGCTGGATGGGCAACGTCACCTTCATCCGCGTTCTCTGATCTAGTTCACCCAGAAACTCCCCGCCTGGCTCGATGGTCCTCGAGTCAGACGGGGAGTTTTTGCGTACCCGATTGCTTGAGGTGCCGATCGCTTGAGATGAGGCTTCCAGCCCCGCAGATGGGTGTGAAGCGGCTCGTTCGTCGCTGAAAGGTGAACGGCAATGAAAGAATCCGTGACGCGAGTGATATGAATTCGGTCACAGGGGAGTGTCGGCGTTACTCTTAAGAAGATTGGGTTGGCGTAAGTGATGGGAAATCAGATGGGCCGCAGTCGGATAGTGCGAATATCCGCTCCAGTTTCTGGCGCGGAATACATATCTGTGTCTGTCCCCTGTTTGCAAGGCGTTGTGCGTACGAGCACAGCGCCTTTTGCGTTCCCTGGGCCCGTGTCGGCCGACCGGGACCACACTCACACGAAGATGAGGGGCGGGATATGAAGACTCTCGTGCTGAATGCCGGGTACGAACCACTGTCAGTTGTTCCGTTCACCAGGGCGGTCGTTCTGGTGCTGACGGGAAAGGCGACAGTCCTGGCCGCCGAGGATGTTCCGGTGAGATCCGAGCATCTGAGCCTCGACCAACCTTCGGTCATTCTGCTCACGCGCTATGTGAGGCCGCCACATGGCCGCCGAGTCTCCCTCTCCAGACGTGGTGTGCTGCGTCGCGACAACCACAGGTGCGCCTATTGCGCGAAGGCGGCAACCACGGTCGATCATGTCGTTCCACGCTCACGCGGCGGGATGAACAGTTGGGAGAACCTCGTCGCCTGCTGCCGCGAGTGCAACAACCGCAAGGGCAACAGGACACTGGCTGAGATCGGGTGGAAGCTCAGCTTCCATCCTCAGGAGCCGAGGACCGGTCAATTCTGGATGCGCGGGATCGACAAGCCCGTTGAGCAGTGGCGTCCCTTTCTGGAGTTGTCCAGAGCCGCTTGAAGCTGGCACGAGAGCAGCTTGAAGCTGGTACTGGTCCAGCTCGTCACCGCGGGTGTCCTCACCGTGGTTCGTTTCGGATAACGATGTGACATAGGCGCGGGCTGCTGGTCGATTTTGATTTAGGGTGGAAACGAGAGAAGTTCGCTTCAAGATGAGGAGCTTGCGATGAGTGAGCAAGACCGAACCCCGGACGCCGATACATCACCCGCAGGGGAGCCCGAGGCCGTTGTCGTCGGCGTCGACGGTTCACCGCCCAGCCGCAATGCTCTGGCGTGGGCGATCCAGGAAGCGAGATCTCTGGGCAAGCCGATCCGTTTGGTCGGTGCCTACACGATTCCCAGTGTCGCCGCGGCCGCGATCGACGTCTCCTACGTCCCGATCGATGACACCTCGATCCGTGCGGCAGTGACGAACACCCTCAAGGAAGCCGCCGCCGAGGTGAAGGCCGCTGGTGTGCCCGTGGAAGCCGTCATCGAAATCGGTGACGCAGCCGGTGTCCTCATCGACGAATCGAAGTCGGGAAGTCTGGCCGTCGTCGGCTCCCGCGGTCGAGGCGGATTCGCCGGGCGCCTGCTCGGCACCGTCTCCAGCGCCTTGCCGGCCCACTCCGCTTGCCCGACCGTCGTCGTTCCCGCCTCGTGGCAGTCCGGGGAAGAGAAGACCGCGCATCCCACATCCTCACGACCCATCCGCCAGGACGGAGTCGTCGTCGAAGAGCCCGACCCCGATGTCGAGGCCATCGAGGGTCTGCGCTTCGATGGCAAGGTCGTCGTCGGCGTCGATTCCATGGGTGCTGAGTCTCCGGCCCTGTGGAAGGCCGCTCGACTGGCTGTGCGCCGTGGATCGCCGCTGCATATCGTCGCCGTCATCACCACAACCGTGATCGGCCCTGAGTGGCTGCCGAGCACCGCGGACCTCGAACGACTGGTCAATGAGGGCGCCGACAAGCTTGTCGTGGCCAAACAGCGGCTGCAGGACGAGTTCCCGAACCTTGATGTCACGTGGACGCTGTTCGATGGGCAGCCTGCTGAGGTGCTCGTTCGGGCCTCGGACACCGCCGAGGTGCTTGTCATCGGTTCCCGTGGCCGTGGAGGCTTCGCCGGGCTGCTCCTTGGTTCGACCTCGCAGTCGGTGCTGCCGTACTCGCAGTGCCCGACCATGGTTGTCCGCGTCACCCGCGACCACAACAAACGTCGACATGACGGCGAGGTCCCGGAGCCGGGCCTGTGAATCTGTGACCTGCCGGCGTCGGGGAGCCATGCCACCTGGGCCCCGTCGAGAAGGGCTTTGAGCAGCTGGACCACGTGGGGTGACTGGGCACCACGGGAGTGAACGTCTCTATGAGTTCCGCGTCCTCGGGGGCAGCCTCGGACTCGGTGAACCTTCCGTCCTCGGCATACACTTCGACCTTGGAGTCTTCAACGGGCTCGCCGGGTGCACAGTTCCCGAGGCGAACCTTGTCAGTGACCGTGGCGGGAAGGTCTGTGATTTCGTCGACCGAGATCTGCGAAGGCACGTTCGGGGATTACCGACGATGGAAGGGATCTGTTGCCTCGGCGGTGGTCTCCTGCTACTTGATGGCGGCTTGCAGATTCGCACGGTCATAGTCAGCGGCATTGAAGTCCTTGGGGTTCCACTGGGTCACTGAACCCGTGGGCAGATCGGAGAACTTCACGGACACAGACGCGTCGGGAACTTCATCGGCGAAGTCGAGGGGCACCTCAACCGGTTCTTCGCCGGACGTGATCTCCGTCGTCTCAGCTGTGGCGCTGTCGACAGTGAGCTCGCCGGCGAGACCGAGAACGCTGATACCTTCCGAATTGACCAGGGAGACAACCACAGACGATGAGTCCTCATCAATGGTGACCTTGGCTGTATAGGAGCCGTTGCCGGCATACTTCGCGGCTTCGTCACCCACGAGTGTCGAGAGATCATAGGACGTGGGTATTACGTCGTGGTAGAGCGTGTCTGTGCCGATGCCCTTGAAGTTCTTGGAGTCCTCGCCCCACCCGATCCCATCGGTGACTTTCTGCAGGATGCGGTCGTCGAGGCCGTCGCGGTGGTCGATTTCTTCAGAGCTGTGGACGTGCTCGCCGACGGCCATGTCGTGAGTCATCTGCTCGGCTTCATCGCTTCCGGGCTTGTCCCACTTTACGAGGATATCGGCCAGCTCGGGTGCCTCGACTGCCTCGACTGCCTCGACAGAGGACCTGCCGCTCTCGCCGTAGCCGTCGTCTATGGGGTGCGTCGCGTGATGTCGGCCTTCGACGCCGCGAACGTAGGTTCAGAGACTGTTGCCCTGACTCGCTCCCGATGGGACAGTACAGAGACAGCAAGAACAGTTGTCTTGTTGAGTCGGCATCAAACTGTTTGTTGTGTGCACACGCGCCGATCCCACCGCCAGCAAAGAGGGCTGATCTCTTGGCCACAGCCGCAAGGAGCTCCGGCGTGGTGCTCCGTGGAAGAAGACCTCCTCACCGAGCGCGGGAAGCGTCCGAAGGGAAGCTGAAATCAGAGCAGCTGCAGAAGGAAGCCGAGCAGCATTGTCGCCATGCCGCCGAAGCGGAGAGCAGCCACGAGGGTGCGTTGGTTCTGGTCGATCAGTTCTGCGAAGCCGCATGCCACCATGGCCCCCGCGAAGGTCATCGACATACCGGGCTCGATCGAAATTGCCGATAGTGACGAGACAGCGAGGCTGGTCACCAGCAGAAGGCCGAACGCGATCACGCAAAACCGTGCAGCCTTGGTTCGGCGAGAGGTCGAAATATCCGCCGGTGATTCTGAATCTGCCATGTCGTCAGTGTCACATACGCATCTCGCACGTGTCAGCACAGTCAGCCTTGTCCGGTCGACCTTTCGGTCCGTGCGCTCTGCCAGCGACGAGTCAGCACCGATCCGGCTGCCGAAGTGGAGCTGATCAACCACGGTGAGAAGCGACGCAAGGGCCTGTCAGCTGGTGCGGCGGATGCGCGGGCTCCATGAGCTCAGCGCGACCCTCGGCATCTGTTCGAGCATGTTCGACGTGGGCCTGGACTGCCTGGATTCTTCGGCTGACCGACTCGCGAACCGCCGTGCGGACACATTTGCGGACTGTTGGCAGGCGCCGGCCGGGATCGTTTGAACCCTTTCGACCCCTTGAAAACTTCCTGACCAGCAATTGTCAGTGGCGCCCCCGGCGGGATTCGAACCCACGACACCCGCTTTAGGAGAGCGATCCACCGACTGGGTTGCGATGGGTGGTATTTGGCGGACACCGGTTTTGACCTGCTAAAACAATTTCCGCTGAGCCGCATTGCTAGGTGTCTCGTGGTGGTCGGTGGTGGTGATAGTTTACGTGAGTCTTACGCGCGGTTAGTTATCTGGTGCGAAGTCGCGATTACGGGTTGATTGTTCGGTCGAGGCAGTCGGTGTTGACTCAGACGGTTCGGTCGAGTCGGGTCGCAATTTCCTGGAGGCGCTGAGCCTCGGCGCGCAGCTCGGCAGCAATAGCGCGCTGCTCGTCCTCACGCTCTGTGATCGGTAGCGAGGCGGCCATGAAATAGCCCTGCTGGTTGCTATAGACATACCCTGCCTCAATTAGATCCTTCATCGCTCTCACGGCAGTGCCTATAGACACGCTGAAGTCATCCTGCAACTGTTTCACCGAGGTTAGGTGGCCGTTTGCTTTGAACTCGGAGACCACCTTCGTTCGCATCGCCTCGGCGATTTCCTCTCGCTTACCCATTCCAATCCTCACTGAACTCTGTTACGGTGATCATATCACTGCAATTATCACTGAGTCGTGCAGTGAAGTTTAGCGTAGCAGGTTTAAGTGACAAGTGGAGTGATCATGGATTTACCTATCAGCTTGCGAGCTGACGTGCTCGACGCCATCACACACGAACTGCGAGGCGCAGAGAGCCTCGCCGATGTGATCGAAGACGTGGCCTACTGGGAGGCCGCAGCACGCAAGCAATTCGCCGGTTCCAGCGAAGACACGTCCGCACCTATCGACCCCACGACGACGAGCCCCCTAACGACCATTGCGCTGTCGGTCTCCGATGTGCCCGTGCGAATGCTTCGCGAGTCCATGCGACCAGGGGAGTCTCTTGAGGGCCTCGTCACTGCACTCCTGATTGCCGAAGTTCGGT
>JAKDSA010000154.1 GCA_030457025.1 Brevibacterium sp.
CATCATCCGGTAGAAGGAGACGAGCCCGGTGGCGATGTCGCCGCCGATGTAGTTCTGGTTGTGACCGGCCATCTCCGAGGCGGGGATGGAGTTGTACGTGACGATGGTGTCGCGGAAGCCGGGGGCGAAGCGCTCGATCTGAGCGATGATGTATTCGGCCGGATCGAGGGGGCAGTCAAAGGGCACATGGGCGTACGTCCACAGTGGGCGCAGGCCGCCCACCTCGCGAGATGGGTCGAAGACGGTCGGGTCGGAGACCAAGCTGACCGGGTGGGCCGGCATGCGTCCGGCAATGACATCCGCCTCGGCGGCGGCCATCTGTGCCCGGGTTCCGCCGACGTGGATGGTGCCGGCGCGATTGATGTTGGGATCGGCCCAGGGCACTGGTCCGTTGAGGACGAAGTCCACCTTGGCAGCGGCATTGCCCTGCTTGAAGCTGCGCAGCGACTTGTCGACTCGGGCCGGAATGAGGCCCGAGAAGATCTGCGCGGCATTCACCGCCGAGGTGTCGAGGAGGTAGGCCCGGGCCGCCGGCATATCGGAGACATGATCGATGCGCGCGTTCGTCGTCACCGATCCACCGTGGGCTTCGAGGTCGGTGACCATGGCGTCGATGATCGCCTGCGAACCACCGACGGGGGAGGGCCAGCCTCCGGCGTGGGCGACGGTCGAGAGCATGGTGGCCGTGGCGGCTGTGCCCATGGACGGCAGCCCGCCGATCGCGTGTGCGGCGACCCCTGTGAACAGGGACTGAGACGTTTCATGCGAGAGGGGAATGTTCCAGGCTGGGCTCGCCTGGGTCAGCAGCCGCAGCCCGAACTTCACCACATTGGCGATGCCGGGAACGTCGCGCAGGGTCTGCGGAATTGAGCGTTTGTCACCCAAGGAGAGCCAGATTGCGTCATCGACGCGTTCGAGGAGCGGGGCGAAGAAGCGTCGCCATTCAGGTCCGGCCGCGCCGAGGTGGTCGACCGTTGCCTCGAGGTCGTGGAATGCCAGCGCGGCGGCTTGGTTGTCGAGGGGCTGGGCGTAGGACACCTCCGGAGTGGTGAACTCAAGACCCCGGGCACGCAGGTCGAAGTCGACGAAGAAAGGGCTCGAGATCGCCAGCGGATGCACGGCCGAGCAGATGTCATGGGTGATGCCGGGAGCCAACCCCAGGTCGAGGGTGCGGGCGCCACCGCCGATCGTGGATTGGGCCTCGAAGACCTGCACGGACAGACCGGCTCGAGCCATGGTCAGGGCCGCAGCTATGCCGTTGGGCCCGGATCCGACGACAACGGCATCTACCTCAGCATTGCTCATGGGCTCAGTCTAGGGGAGGGGACTGACACGCTTTGGTTGGCTGTCTCCTAGTCCTCGGCAACTGTGTTCTCGGTCCTTGGGTTCCCCGCTGACTCCTCAGAGAGTCGCCGCAGGGTGGGGAGCTCGAGATCTTCGTTGTCGAAAATCCACGTTGCCGACTTCCACGGCGAGCATTCTGCGAGATAGAGACGCTGGCCGCCGACATAACGATGGTTGGACTGTGACTCGGGGTCCGAATCATATGTGCCGGGGATTCGTTCGTTTCCCCGGGGTACTGAGACCGTAAAAGGAACCTGCACCCACACGCTCGCATCCCACAGATCGCGAAGTTCGGGCCGGTGGAGAAAGATCCCATCCACGAGGAGGACACAGTTCTGCGGCAGGTCGAGCTGTGCGGGTAAAACGGTCACGTCGGCATCAACATCCCAGAACGATGGAACCACCGATGCTCCCTGTCTGAACGGAATGACGACGGATCGGATGAAGGCTTCGTAGTCATAAGAGTCCCGGTAGAAGGAATCGGGCCCACGACCATTGGTGTATCTGACCGAGCGGGGATGGTGGAATCCGTCGATGCTCAGCGACGCAACCGGGCGAAGCCCGTCCTGGGCTGCCAGTTGGACCAATTCCTCGGCGAGGACGCTCTTGCCCGCTCCATCGAGGCCGTCAATGGCCACGAGGCTGCGCCCACCGGCAGCGGACTCTCGCACTTGCGAGAGCAGTCGGCAGAGCACTGCGGCGCGAGTGCCGTCTCCGTTGGTGTTCGGCATCTCACCCCTGCACATACGCCTCATCGAAGAAGGCCAACTCCAATTCGACCGCTCGGTGCCAGATGCGCGACAACCTGTCTCGCACCGCGGCGGATTCCGCGTCCTCGCCAGTGGGGAAGACTCGCTCGAGTTCGTCGATGAGGAACTGCACCCACGCCCGGAAATCCTCACCACGGTGCAATTCGATCCACCCGGAATGGACTCGGCGTACAGGCATCGGTTCCGAGCGCTCGCCCCAATCGAGGTAGAGCCATTCGGCGATGACGAGCACGACCAGCAGGTCCGCGTAGGACGCCGAGTCGACGGCTTCGTACATGAGGTCACGGAAGCCCTCAGTCGGCCCAGTCAGCTGGGGGTCAGCGTAGTCGGTGGCAGGGACACCCACCTCGGCGAAGGCCGTGAGGAAATACGAATCCTCGTCGGCTTCGAGGAACCCGAGCTGTTTGGCAAACCGCAGCTTCGGCCCTACGGCATCGCCATAGGCAACGCATGCGCCGAGCATCGAGAGAAACGATTCGAAGAACTGGTAATCCTGGATCAGGTACTTCCTCATCACGGAGTCGTCGACCGTGCCGGCAAACAGTTCGGTGACGAATCTATGCCCGACCGCGGCCTCCCAAGCGGAAGACGCCTCCGCTCTCAGCGCCGCAACAGGCCCTCCTGGGGTCAGCCGAATGCTGCTGATCGTGTGTTTCGTGTCGACATCGCTCATCGGTGTCACTCCTCACTTCCTCCGCCGGTGCTTACCGGATCAGGTTCGAAGGGTCTGCTTGCGCACTCTCAGCGTCAGTCTTCTGGCGCTCCCCTGTGGTGTTTCGAGCCTAGCATCGGCGGCGCGTAGACTCACGACCATGGCTATCGCAAAGCAGCCCGTCATCGTCATCGATGCTCCCGACGCCGGTGAACTCGCGGAATTCTACGGAAAACTCCTCGACTGGCAGGTCAGAGTCGATGACGATGGCACCTGGGCAGAGATCACATCCGAATCCTGGCCCCCGATCTGCTTCCAGCAGGTTGAGGACTACCACGCACCCAGCTGGCCGGGGCAGTCCCACCCGCAGCAGATGCACATCGATGTCGTCGTCGATGACCTCGACGTCGCCGAGGCTGCCGTGGTCGAACTCGGTGCAGGGAAAGCCGTCGACCAGCCGGGGGACACCTTCCGCGTCTTCCTCGACCCGGCAGGCCATCCGTTCTGTCTCGTCCTGAACTGACGTTCTCACCAGCAGCCTCGAGCTGAGTCGAGACTAGAGTGATCACATGCACGTGATCACCTCTTTCGACGACCTCGAACCGGTTCCGTGGGCCAATGGGGCAGGGGAGACGACCGAGCTCGTCTCACTCATCCAGTCCCAGGCTCTGACCCCGAACCTTCGACGCTGGCGCCTGAGTATTGCGCGATTGGACCGTCCTGCTGCGTTCTCGCCGCTGCCGGGCTTGGCGCGGACCTTCCTCCCCATCGGCGCCGAGGTGGCCCTTGAGATCGATGGACAGGTGCACTCAGTGACGCCGGCAGCGCCGGTGAAATTCCGTGGGGAGCAGAACGTCTCCCTCAGCAGTCTGGAAGAGCCGTGCTTCGCGCTCAACCTCATGGTCGAGACGGATGACCAGGCCACCTCGGAGCAAAATGCCCTACAGATGACGACACAATTCACCGGTTCGGCGCTGTTCGCAGTCACCTTGGAATCGGGCCCCGGATACCCGAAATTCCAGCTGCTGGAACTCGAGCAGACGAACGTACTTCCGGGCCACCTCGGCGTGGCCATTCTGCACTGAAAAACGGGGCGTCGTGGGCGCCCGTTTTGGACCTGCGAATATCCTGCAAAGCGCCTGTCCTGTGCGTCACACAGGTCGGTATCATCGCAGGTCAACAGCCACGGAGGCGCTGCCTTCTCACAGTGTTGTCCCAGCTTCTGAGGGGGTGGGTCAGGAACTCCGAAAATGGACGGGCGATACTGAACTCAGGGACCAGTCATCGGAGGTATTTTGGTGTCGAATCAGAATGAGTCAGGCAGACTGAATGAGCAAGAATGCACAGCGGCCGCGCAGGCGTCTCAGACCCTGCCTCTGATCACCGAAGAACTCGCCGCCACACACGCCAGGAACACCCAGTCGACACCGACGCCGAGCTCGCACGTGAGCAC
>JAKDSA010000087.1 GCA_030457025.1 Brevibacterium sp.
AGCAGTCGACCGACGAGTTCGCCGCGATAGTACTTCGCCCAATGGGAGACAACGCTGCGTTTGGACCCGGTGACCTTGACTGCGCCCAGCGTAACGACCTGCTCGTGCGGCCCTGGCCATGCAGCCCGGTAGTCACTGGAACGGCAATCGAGGATCACCTCGGCGGGGTCGACGGTGAAGGACCTGGTCAGAACCGGCTTCCACCAGGACGCGAGCTTTCCCAGGGTGCCCAGATCCGTCTTCATCGCCAGCCGATAGGCGGGAATCGGATCAAGTCCGTTCACCTGGCCGAAGAGTGCCGAGAACACATGCACATTCCGCATCCGCTGTGCCAGGGTCTCGTCGGCCATGGCATCAGCGACGAGACCGGGCGCACCCATCGCTTCGTAGAGAACACCGGAATATGTCCGCAGGGCCGGGGCGCAGGGAATGGTGTCAAGGCTGACATTGCGTTCGACCTCGGCCGCAAGTGAGGCACCTACGCCCAGCTGCTCCAACGCGTCCTTGCGTTTGGAGACCTTCTGCAGGGCAGTGAGAACCTTCTTTCGCTGTGGAGTGAGATCCGGAGCCGAGAGTTCGGGGAGATCGAGCGGGGGACCCGAACTGGCGGGAGTCTTACCTTCTGAAGGTGGCAATAGGATCTTCACCTCACCATCGTAGGTCGCCGACGCTTCGGCTTCGATTCGCTGTCGACGTTAGTTTTATCACTCCTCCATTGCGCCTGCGGCGAGGTGCCCGGTGCGCGGACGGACTGGTCCGGGGAAGTGGAGGGATCTGGCCGCTGGTTTCGAGCAATGAGGGTAGACTTCTGTACTCGGGGACAGGTCACCAGACGGTCGCGGCTCTGAGAAGGGCTGAGGAACGTCCGGGCTCCGCAGAGCAGGGATGGTGGGTAACACCCACCCGGGGCAACCCGCGGGCCAGTGCAACAGAAAGCAGACCGCCCAGTTCCGACTGGGTAAGGGTGAAACGGTGGTGTAAGAGACCACCAGAGTGCCGGGTGACCGGCGCTGCTGGGTAAACCCCATCCGGAGCAAGATCAGACAGGCAACGTTCGAGGCTGCTCGCCGAGTTGTCGGGTGGATTGCTTGAGGCCGGTGGCAACATCGGTCCCAGATAGATGACCGTCAGTCGAGAAGGGCAACCGACTCGATGACAGAACCCGGCGTATCGGTGGCCTGTCCTCATCTCAGCCGACCGGTCTCACCTCGCCGAAGGGCGCGTCGAGGGCCTCAAGCTCTCTTCGTGTCTCGCAGCAGCAACAGCAGCGAGCACATGCCGAACACGCCGATGACGGCAACCAGACCCACGATCAGGATGGCGATGTCGGCACCGATACTCACACTTTCGGCTGGTTCGGTCGGGGAGCTGCCCTCTGGATCGATGAACGCGGTGATCGTGTCGCCGGTGTCGAAATCGTCGTATCCGTCCTCGCCGCGGTAGATCATCGGCTTTTCGATCGGAGTGCCGTCGGGATGCTCGAGGATGTACTTGTGCGTGTAGGCCTCGCGTTCTGTCCGCGAGCTCGTAATGTACGAGGTCTGCACATCGACCGTGTGATCGACGATGACCACCTCGGTCAGCTCACCGGTGCGACTCAGACCGAGGTCCTCGGCCAACATCACCGCGCCGAGCCCGGCAAGTGCCACAGCCGGAACTGCCAACCAGAGCACCCAGCGTCGGCCGACCACCCTGACCATGCCGATCATCACGAGGATGGCTGCGCAACAGGCGATGACGATGCCGGCAAGCAGGGCCTGTGGCCACAGTGCCGTGATTGCCAGGGCCACAGTGAAGCCGACCAGCAGCATGGCGAGGAGAAGCACGAGGCCGAGGTGGCTGCCGCGTCCGAATATCTTCATTCGTGTCTCCTATTCGCAGCCGGGTGGAAGCTTGTCTGGGCAGCAGTCGACTCGCACCTATGCGGCCCCCTTCTTCACCTTCGCTTTGCCGTTGTTGGCCGCCAGCATGGCTGCTCCCACGATTCCCGCGTTGTTGAGCAGCTTCGCCGGTTTCATCTCTGCGCGAGTGCGGATCAGAGGCAGGAACTGTGCATGTGATTTCGAGATTCCCCCGCCGATGAGGATGACGTCGGGTGCGACGAGCAGCTCGATCTGGGAATAGTACTGCTGCAGACGCTCGGCCCAGTCCTCGTAGCTGAGATTCTCACGCACCTTGATCGATTCAGCTGCCTGAGTCTCGGCGTCCCGGCCATTCATCTCGATGTGCCCCAGCTCCGTATAGGGGACCAGACGCCCCTGAGTGAACAGGGCGGTGCCGATGCCGGTGCCCAGAGTTGTCAGCAGCACGGTCTTCTTCCGATGCCTGCGACCTGCTCCGAAAGTCATCTCAGCCAGACCGGCGGCATCGGCATCGTTCATGAAGTAGAAACGTCGCCCCGTGGCCTCGGCGAGAATGGCGGTGATGTTCGAGCCGATCCAGGACTGATCGAGGTTTGCCGCAAAGTCTACGTGGTCATCACGGATGACTCCGGGAAAGCCGCATCCGATCGGCAGAGCGTCCAGGGCAGAGCGGTCGTCGACGACTCCGAGATCTAACGCGGTGACAGTGAGATTCTCGAGGAGTTCTGCCATTGCCGATCCGACTTCGGGCGGAGTGCTCGGCTTGGGGGTGAGGACTCGAACACGCTTGAACGCGAGGTTGCCGGTCGTGGTGTCCACGAGCCCGGCCTTGATTCCGGTTCCGCCCACGTCGAGTCCGATGGCGAAGCGTCTCTGCTGATCGTCGGTCATCTCAATCCTGTCGGGTCGTCGGTCCCGCAGCGATGGCTGCATCGGCGTCGGGGAGGGTGAGGATGTCGGCACCGGTCTCGGTGACGACGAGGGTGTGTTCGAACTGGGCTGAGCGCTTCCTGTCCTTCGTGACCACGGTCCAGGCGTCGTCCCAGACGTCCCAGTCGACTGTACCGAGGTTGAGCATCGGTTCGATCGTGAAGATCATGCCCGGTTCCATCACCTCGGCGTGGGCAGGCGCGGCATCGTAGTGGGGGACGATGAGTCCCGAGTGGAACTCACGGCCGACACCGTGCCCGCTGTAATCGCGGACGACACCGTAGCCGAAGCGCTTCGCATACTTCTCGATGACCCGTCCGATGACGTTGATCTCACGGCCCGGCTTGACGGCCTTGATGCCGCGCATGGTGGCCTCCCATGTCCGTTCCACGAGCAGGCGGGACTCCTCGTCGACATCGCCGGCGTAGAAGGTGTAGTTCGTGTCTCCGTGCATGCCGCCGATGTAGGCGGTGATGTCGACGTTGACGATGTCTCCGTCGGCGATGACTGTCGAGTCGGGTATGCCGTGGCAGATCACCTCATTGAGCGAGGTGCACACCGATTTCGGGAAACCCCGGTAGCCCAGGGTCGACGGATAAGCACCGTGGTCGCACATGTATTCGTGGGCGACACGATCGATCGCGTCGGTGGTCGTTCCGGGTTCGATCATCTCGCCGACGGCCGCCAGAGCATTCGCCGCGATCCTTCCGGCCGTGCGGACCTTTTCGATGTCTTCGGCCGAGTAGAAGTTACTGCCCCGGCCTTCGTCGGCATCTGCCCGACCGACGTATTCGGGTCTGGCGATGTTCTGGGGGACTGTCAGTTCGGGGGAGACGGTTCCGGGCGTGAGCAGGCGAGGCGTATCAGTCATGGTGCTTTCGATTCTAGAGCGGTTGAGTCCGGATATTCCACAATTGTGATGCCTGTCGGTGCGATCTGCTTCTCGGGGAGCCGATTAGAGTGGAGGGGCGAGCCGTGGTCGGCCTCGCAGTCGTCGGGAACCTCCGGCGATGGGCATGATGATCAGACAGGGGGAGCGATGAACGAGCAGAGTGACTCGGCTGGTCCCGAATTCTCTGGCCTGAGTGATGTGGTGAGTCTGACGAGCGCACCGCAGCAGATCGCCGACCACATCCTCTCCGGCATCGCGGTGGGCGCGCTGCCCGAAGGCACCCTGCTGCCCGGTGAACGGGCACTTGCCGCCGACCTCCAGGTATCACGCTCGAGCGTACGCGCGGCACTTCTGCGCTTGGAGCGACTCGGCGTCGTCGAACGCCGCCGCGGTCGTGGCGGAGGGACGTTCGTGTCCAACGCAGAGCCGGCGGCACTGGCGCCGATGGCCGATCGGATCGGCGAGTTCCACGCCGAACGCCGAAATCTGCTCGATGCGCGTGCGATCTTCCAGAACAGCGTGGCCGCGACTGCAGCGCTGCGACGAACCGACGAGGAGCTGACCGGGCTTCGGGAGCTGGCACAGCGATATTCCGAACGTGCCGAGGCCGCCGTAGCCAGAACAGCCGATGCGCAGTTCCATTTCGCCATCGCTCGGGCCAGTCACAACCCGGAGCTCGTGCGAATGGCTGTCGACATCGATACCAGGATCAATGCGGGATTCCGTCACGATCCGTTCTCCGACGAACTGTTCGACCATGCAGTGGCCGATCATGCGGCGATCGTCGAAGCGATCGCCACCCATGACGCACCAGCCGCCGGGCGCCTGTGCGAGGAGCACTTCCGGTCGACGACCATGCCGCCGAAGGGCTGAGGCGCACACGCCTGCGAGGCACGCACGACGATCTCGGATGGCCAGACACGTGGAAGGCCGACACCAACCGCTGGTGTCGGCCTTCCACGTGTTCGAACTCTCGATTTCCGATCGGGTGCCGGCGTGCACCCGACGTCAGCGGTCAGTTCGCCAGGGCGTGCTCCACGGAGACAGCCTCAAGACCGAATGCCTCGGCGACGTTGTCATTGGTGACATGCCCATTGTGGATGTTGAGTCCGCGAGCCAGCGCCGAATCCTTCGACAGCGCTGCGTGCCACCCCTGATTGGCGATCTTGACCGCGAGCGGCAGGGTTGCGTTCGTCAGGGCCGCTGTGGCCGTGCTCGGCACGGCTCCGGGCATGTTCGCCACGCAGTAGTAGATCGAATTGTGCACCTTGAACGTGGGATCGTCGTGGGTGGTCGGACGCGAGTTCTCGAAACAGCCGCCCTGGTCGATGGCGATGTCGACGAGGACGGAACCCGGCTTCATGCCCGCAACCATCTCGTCGGTGACGAGCTTCGGCGCCTTCTTGCCCGGGATGAGCACCGAACCGATGACCAGGTCGGCGGTGGCAAGGGACTTCGTGATCTCGTACTTGTTCGAGACCTTCGTCGCGATCGCGCCGGCGAAGATCTCATCGATCTGGCGCAGTCGCGGAATGTTGATGTCGATGACTTCGACGTTCGCGCCCAAGCCCAGCGCCATACGGGCGGCATTGGTGCCGGCGACACCCGCGCCGATGACGACGACGTTGGCGCGTTCGACACCGGGAACACCGGAGAGCAGGATCCCGCGCCCGCCCGAGGCCTTCAGCAGACTGTGGGCACCGACCTGCGTCGAGAGCCGACCGGCGATCTCACTCATCGGCGCCAGCAGCGGAAGCCCTCCGCCGTCGGGCTGGACCGTCTCGTAGGCGATCGCTGTGGTGCCGGCGTTCATCAGCGCCTGAGTCAGGGCTTCGTCCGCGGCCAGGTGCAGGTAGGTGAACAGGATCAGATCCTTGCGCAGGAAGCCGTATTCCTCGGCGATGGGCTCTTTGACCTTGAGGACCATGTCACCGGCGGTCCAGGTTGATTCCGCGTCGGAGGCGATAGTGGCACCGGCCGCGGTGTATTCATCATCTGTGATGAATGACCCTTCTCCGGCTCCGGCCTGAACCGTGACTTCATGTCCGTGTGAAACGAGCTCGTGGACACCGGCAGCGGTGATGGCGACGCGGAACTCGTTGTTCTTGACCTCTGTGGGCACTGAAATGCGCATAGCTTTCCTTCTCTCATGTTGCCCCATGGGCAGTTTCAGCCAGATTCAAGCGTGGCTGAGGATGCATCTCACTGTATTCCGTAGAAGGTCTGGAGGGCAAACCTTTATTGCAGTATTCGTGAAATTTGTTGCGGAATCGGTGGAATAGCGACTTTCGAGATACGAAAACACAACTTTTTGTCGCATTCTGACACAGAAATGTTCCAATTTTTGGATCGATATGCACGGTCACGTGTTTCCTGTGCCAGGCAGCTGTCGGCGACGAACCCTGGCGACTCATTTCCCCGGGCGTGGCGAGCCCCTGGCGGCAGCAGGCAGAACCGGTAAGCTGAAATCTGTCAGGGATTCACCACACCCGCGATGGAGGGCTCGACATGGGACTGTTCAAAGATATCGATGACGCCGATTCGAAGTACTACTTCAATCTCAAGACCAACACGGTCGAACGTGGCTTGGTCAGCGATGCGGATCATCGGATGGGCCCCTACGAAACAGAGGAAGTGGCTCGCGCCGCCTTGGAGCGGGCCAAGGCCCGCAACGAGGAGTGGGAAGAGGACGACAAGAAGTGGAACGGCTGAGGAATGTCGCGTCAGGAAGAGTTCGTTCTTCGCACCGTCGAAGATCGTGAAGTCCGCTTCATCCGCCTGTGGTTCACCGACGTCCTCGGCGGGCTGAAGTCGGTCGCAGTGGTTCCAGCAGAGCTCGAAGGTGCCTTCTCTGAGGGCATCGGCTTCGACGGTTCGGCCGTCGAAGGGCTCTCCCGGGTCTACGAGGCCGATATGGTGCTCAAACCCGACCCTTCGACCTTCTCGCTGCTGCCGTGGCGTGGCGAGCAGGAACCCACCGGCAGGATGTTCTGCGACATCCACGTCCCCGGGGGAGAACCGGCCCAGGCCGATCCGCGCAACGTCCTCAAACGGACGTTGGCGAAGGCCGCAGAGAAGGGCTTCTCGTTCTATGTTCACCCGGAGATCGAGTTCTACCTGTTCAAGTCGGACAACCTCGATCCCAGTACCGGCATCGTCGAGGGAACCAGACCCATTCCCGTGGACACAGCCGGCTACTTCGACCATGTCAACGGCGGCACGGCCAATGACTTCCGCCGCTCTGCGGTCACCATGCTCGAGGCCATGGGGCTGTCTGTCGAGTTCTCCCATCATGAAGCCGGCCCGGGTCAGAATGAGATCGACCTCCGATATGCCGATGCGCTGACGATGGCCGACAACATCATGACCTTCAGGTCGGTCATCAAGGAGGTGGCGATCTCCCAGGGCGTGTACGCATCATTCATGCCCAAACCGCTCAACGACCACCCGGGCAGCGGAATGCACACCCATGTTTCGCTCTTCGAAGGTGAGAACAACGCCTTCTTCGAACCCGGGGCGATGTACCAGCTGTCGAAGACGGGTAAGCAGTTCATCGCCGGCCTCCTCACCCACGCCGCGGAGATCACTGCGGTGACGAACCAGCATGTGAACTCGTACAAACGTCTGTGGACGGGTCACGAGGCTCCCTCCTACATCTCCTGGGGGCATCGGAATCGTTCGGCCCTGGTTCGGGTGCCGCAGTACAACTCGGGGAAGTCGTCTTCGGCCCGCATCGAATACCGGGCCCTCGACTCGTCTGCCAACCCGTACCTGTCCTATGCGCTGATGCTCGCGGCCGGGCTGAAGGGCATCGAGGAAGGCTACGAACTGCCCGAGGAAGCCGAGGACAACGTGTGGCAGCTCTCGGACACGGAACGTCGTGCCATGGGAATCCAGGCACTGCCGTCCAGCCTGTCCCACGCGCTCGAGATCATGGAGGGCTCCGATCTGGTTGCGGAGACCCTGGGCGAAGAGGTCTTCGACTTCTTCCTGCGCAATAAGCGCCGGGAATGGAACGACTACCGCGCTCAGGTCACCCCGTACGAGCTCAGCAAACACTTCACCTCGATGTAGTCCCATGGCCAGGATCACTTCGCGTACCTCGGTCGTCTCCGAGTCAGCCGCCCGTTTCCTCGACGAGATCAACGAGCTCCTCGGCCAGCCTCTGGCCACCGACTCGCGGTTCGTCGACCTCCTCGAGGCAACCCCGGATCCGCACCAGGCCGCGCTTGGTCTTCTGCGAGTTCTGGAAGCCGCCGGGGAGTCGGCACCGCACTTCCTCGATGCCGCCCGTTCCGGGGCTGTCGATGACCTGGCAGAGGACGAACTCAATCGCGCTCTGCTGCGTCGCGTGCTCGCCGTCATGGGCACCTCCGAAGCGATGGTCGACCACCTCGTACGGCATCCGGAGTCTCTGCCGCAGCTGATGGAGAACTCGCCATTTCTCATGATCTCGACTCCGGCGGCCTCGGCGGTGTCGCTGCGCAATGAACTGCTGGCAAGCGTGGGAGCAGACGCTGACGATCCGGCACCCACGGCGGACCACCTCGGCGAGGCAGCGATCAAAGACCTTCGCCGCACGTATCGCGATGCACAGCTGCGGCTGGTCGCCGATGACCTCGTGGCGGAGGCCCCCGAGGAGATCGTCGACCACGTCATGGCCGTGCTCTCAGATCTGGCCGCTGCCGCCATGGACGCGGCGCTGGCCATCGCCAGGGCAGAGCTGGACCCCGAGGGCACGGTCCGCATCGCTGTGATCGCTCTGGGCAAGACCGGAGCACGCGAGCTCAACTACGTCTCGGATGTCGATGTGGTCTTCGTCGTCGACTCGGCGACGCCCGATGAGCAGCGCGACCTGGCCACGGAGGTCGCCCAACGTATGCGCAGCATCCTCTCCGATGCCGGTGCGGAACCTGCCCTGTGGGAGGTCGATACGGCGCTGCGACCGGAGGGCAAGGCAGGTGCCCTGGTGCGCACGATGTCGGAATTCACCCGCTACTATGCTGACATCGCCAAGAACTGGGAATTCCAGGCCCTCCTCAAGGCACGGCCTGTGGCCGGCGATGTCGGAGTGGGCGAGGAGTTCGTCGAGACACTCCTTCCGCTTGTGTGGGAGGCCGCCAGCCGGCAGGGCTTCATCGATGGCATCCGCTCGATGCGGCGTCGCGTCGTCGACCTCATCCCCGCCGCCGAGGCGCCCAGACAGATCAAGCTGGGACGCGGGGGACTGCGTGATGTGGAATTCTCCGCCCAGCTGCTGCAGCTCGTCCACGGCCGGACGGACGAGGACATCCGCACCCCGAACACGCTGGTGGCCTTGGAGGAGCTGGGCGAACACGGGTACATCGGCAAAGAGGATGCCTTCGTCTTCTCTTCGGCGTACCGCTTCATGCGCGTGGTCGAGCATCGGGTCCAGATTCCGCGGATGCTGCGCAACGCGCTCATCCCCGACGACGACGAAAAGCTGCGAATCCTCGCCCGATCGGTCTTCACAGCTGGTTCGCGAACCGGTGCCCGGCTGGAGGACACGCGCAAGGACTATGCGAAGCAGGTCACCCGCCTGCACGATCAGATCTTCTACCGACCCATCCTCGACGCTGCCGTCGGCGTCCACGGTGCAGTCGTCGACGCCCACAACCGGGGCAGCAGCATGCAGGCCGCTGCCGACCGGCTCCGGGCCTTCGGCTACCGTGACCCGCGGGGTGCTCTGGCTCACATCAAGGCGCTGACCTCTGGCATGTCGCGCACAGCGCTCGTCATCAAACAGGTTCTGCCGGCACTGCTGGACTGGTTCTCGGACGGTGTCAGCCCCGATGCTGCGCTCCTGGCCTTTCGCCGGCTCACGGACTCGCTGTCGTCCTCCGGTTGGTTCCTCAAAATGCTGCGCGATTCCGGTTTGGCCGCGAAGTCGGTGGCGGAGGTTCTCTCACTGTCCGGCTATGCCAGTGAACTGCTGCTGCGCCAGCCTGCCGCAGTGGCCTGGCTGGACAACTTCGACAACCTCACATCCCGCGATCCGAAGGCGCTCGAGGCCGAAGTCAGCGGTCTGCTCAAACGACATGCGAAATCCGCGATCACCCCGATTCGCGCGACCTACAGCCGTGAGCTTCTGCGGATCGCTCTGCGTGACGTCCTCGGTGTCGGCGATCGGGCAGAGATCCCCGGCGACCTCTCGGCCCTGATGGATCTCACGGTCAGCGCCGCTCTGCAGGCCGTTCGCATCGACCTCGATCAGCCTGACACCCCGCCCTACGAGTTCGCCGTCATCGCGATGGGACGGTGGGGCGGCAGCGAGATCGGCTACTTCTCCGATGCCGACGTGACATTCGTCTATCGCTCTGTCGGTGAGGAACTGGGTGCCGACGAGAAAGCGAAGCTGAGCAAACACGTCAATCGGATCGCGCTCGGCATGGGCAGCAGGCTCAAGGCCAGCGAAGCGGCCCAGGGCGTCGACCTCGACGCGGACCTGCGGCCGGAGGGTAAGAATGGGCCTCTGGTACGTGCGCTGTCCTCCTACCGGGCCTACTATGCGAAGTGGTCCCAACCTTGGGAGGCGCAGGCACTGCTGAGGGCGCGCCCGGTCGCCGGAGATTGCGGCCTCATCGAAGACTTCACGGAACTCATCGATGCACTGCGATATCCCGTCGACATGCCCACGAAGTCACTGACCCAGGTCCGCACGCTCAAGGCCCGGATGGAGGATGAGCGACTGCCCCGCAACGCGGACAAGAGGCGACACCTCAAGCTCGGCCGGGGCAGCCTCTCCGATGTCGAATGGACGGTCCAGCTCCTGCAGCTTCAACATGCCCACCGGATCGCGGGTCTGCGGACCACGTCGACGCTCTCGGCGCTTCGTGTCGCCGCCGAGGAGGGACTGATCCCCGCAGAGGATGCCGAAGAGCTCGCGGCCGCGTGGCAGCTGGCGACCGATGTCCGGTCGGCCGTCATGCTGTATCGGGGACGCACTGCGCAATCACTGCCAGAGGAGCACTTCGAGCTCGAGGCCACGGCCCGGCTGCTCGGATATCCAGCAGGAGGCGGCCACGAACTCGAAGACGACTACCTACGCAGCACCCGACATGCGAGGAACATCATGGAGCACCACTTCTACGGGTTCTGAGGACCCTCAGCGTCGAAGTCAAGACCCAGCAGCGCGTTCTCGACGACTTCGGGCAGCGCGGGATGGATCCAGTACTGACGATTGGCCATCTCGTCCGCAGGCAGTCCGAACGCCATCGCTTGGATCAGAGGCTGGACGATCATCGAGGCTTCATGTCCGACGATCTGAGCGCCCAGGATCTGTCGCGTTGTCTGATCTGCGATGATCTTCACGATCCCGGGGTCATCGGCCATCGCCCAGCCGTACGCCACGTCGGAGTACTTCTGCACCTTGACGCTCACGTCGTGGCCGGCCCGCCGGGCCTCGTCTTCGGTGATGCCGACGTAGGCGACCTGGGGTGAGGTGAACACAGCGCCGGGAACCGCATGATGGTTGACCGTCCGCAGATGCTCCTCGGTGGCGGCCCCCGGTTCTCCGGCCGCCACATCGACGGCAAGATTGTCGCCGACGACATCGGCCTCATGGTTGGCCACATGCTTGAGCTGGTGCGGGGAGCTGATGTCGCCGAGTGCGAACACGCCGGGGACCGGTTGGCCATGGGCCAGCACCCGCTGTTGTGAATCGACGTGCAGACGCCCATCGTCATGGACGTCGAAGCCGGCCCCAGCCGCATTCAGACCCGTGGTGTTCGGTGTCCGGCCGGTGGCGATGAGGACCGCATCCGTCTCGATCTGAGACGGAAGATCGACCTCGCCGAGGCGGCCGCTGGCCTTCAGCGTCACGCTCACCTGCTCGTCGTCGATTCTGTATGAGGAGACCTCGGCACCGCGGTGGACCGTATGGGTGCGCTCGAAGATCTTCGTGAACTCGTCCGAGGACTCTTCGTCGATGTTGCCGAGCAGACGGGGGCCGCGCGCGATCACTGTCACCTCGGTGCCGAAACCGGCGAAGACGTGAGCGAACTCCATCGCGATGATGCCGGATCCGATGATGACCAGTCGCTCGGGCCGTTGGGGCACGCGCATGATCGAGTCTGAGGTGAACACGGGGTAGCCGTCAGTGTCGACACGCTGTGGGTCAAGCCCCTTCGCATCAGGGATGAAAGGGGAGGCTCCGGCTGCGATGACGATCCGAGCGGCCGTGATCTCCTCACCCGAGGCCGTTTGCACCGTCTTCGGTGCGGTGAAGTGAACGTGCTCGGCCACGACGCTCACATTGGGCTGGCGGTCACCGCTGCGGTAGTCCCGGCCTCCGGCTTCGATGGCGTCGACGCGGCCGAAGATGCGTTCTTGCAGCGCTGGCCAGTCGACGCTGTGGAAGTCGGTCGTGACGTTGTAGCGCTGCGCGTTTGCCGCCTGCTCGGCGATCGTGGCGGGATAGACGAACATCTTCGTCGGAATGCACCCCACGTTGAGGCAGGTGCCCCCGAAATGCCACTCTTCGGCAATGGCGACGTCGAGGCCGGAGAATCTGTCGTCGAGGAACATGTTCCCCGAGCCTGTGCCGATCAGGAGGAGATCGAAATGTGTCATTGTCCGTCCCTGTCTGTGGTGTGGTCACGATCGAAGGCTGCCCTGGTCAGGAGCGCTGAAGGGGGCCCCCCGGGGGGCCCCCCGGCGCCCCCCCCCGCGTTGGACCCCCCCGGGTGGGGGGGGCGGGGGGGGGGGGGGGCCCCGGGGGGCCCCCCGGGCCCCGGGACTGGGGGGTTCCGGCGCTCCCGCCCCGCGGGACGCCGGGCGCTGCTAGCTGCGGCCGCGGCCGCCTTCGAAGCTGCGCTGCGAGCTGCGCGGCTTCCGGGATCCGCCGTATCCGCCCCGGCCGCCCTCGTCCTTGCGGTGGCCTCCACCGCCCCGGTTTCCGTCGCAGCCACCCCGGTCCTTGCGGTAGCC
>JAKDSA010000088.1 GCA_030457025.1 Brevibacterium sp.
GAGCGGGAAAAGACAACGGTTGGTATGTTCTTCTCGATTCCCGAGCTGAGATCGAGAAGAACATACCAACCGTTGAGCGTTGCGAAGGCAGAACGCCCGCGATCCGCCTTGACGCCCGCGAGCCGCACACCAGCCGCGGCCCGACTTCAGGTCATCCGAAGCGGCCGGAGATGTAGTTCTCGGTCTCTTCCTTGTCAGGGTTGGAGAAGATCGTCGAGGTCTCGTTGAACTCGATGAGCTTGCCCGGCTTGCCGGTGCCCGCGATGTTGAAGAACGCGGTCTTGTCGGACACGCGAGCGGCCTGCTGCATGTTGTGAGTCACGATGACGACCGTGTACTGATCCTTGAGGTCGTTGATGAGATCCTCGATGGCCAGGGTGGAGATCGGATCGAGCGCGGAGCAGGGTTCGTCCATGAGCAGGACCTCGGGCTCGACGGCGATTGCGCGAGCGATGCACAGGCGCTGCTGCTGACCGCCGGAGAGTCCTGAGCCGGGCAGGCTGAGACGGTCCTTGACCTCGTTCCAGAGGTTGGCCCCACGCAGCGCACGTTCGGTGAGGTCATCGGCCTCGGACTTCGAGATGCGCTTGCTGTTCAAACGCACGCCGGCCAAAACGTTCTCCTTGATGCTCATCGTGGGGAACGGGTTCGCGCGCTGGAAGACCATGCCGACCTCACGGCGAACGTTGACCGGGTCGACGCCTGCACCGTAGATGTCATTGCCGTCCATGAGGACCTGGCCGGAGACGGATGCCCCCGGAATCACTTCGTGCATCCGGTTGAGCGTGCGCAGCACGGTTGACTTGCCGCAGCCCGACGGTCCGATGAGGGCCGTGACCGAGCGAGGCTTGATCTGCATCTCCACGCCGTCGACTGCGCGGAAGTCGCCGTAGAAGATGTCGAGATCCTTGATGTCGATCTGCTTGGACAATGTGTTTCCTTATCGTTGGGAACGTCTGGAGCGAGTCTGGGGGAACGTCTGGAGCGAGTCTTGCGTGCGTCGGGGCCTCAGTGCTTCATCAGCGCCCGGCCTTCGGCGCCAGCACCTTGGCGATGAGCCGGGCCAGGAGGTTGAGGACCATGACCAGGGTGACGAGGACGAAGGCTGCTGCCCAGGCTCGCTCCGAACTGGCCAGGGCCGCATCGCCGGGAGAGACCGGGCGCAGCTGCGAATCGTAGATGTAGGTCGGCAGCGTCGACATCCAGCCGGAGAACAGGTTCCAGTTGAGTGTCTTGGCGAAGCCGGCGGTGACCATGATCGGTGCGGTCTCGCCGATCACGCGGGCGATTGCGATGGTGATGCCGGAGAGGATGCCCGACACCGAGGTGGGCAGGACGATTTTGACGATCGTCTTCCACTTCGGCACGCCGAGAGCGTAGGACGCCTCACGCAGGTCCATCGGGACGAGCCGCAGGATCTCCTCCGTATTGCGCACGACGATGGGAACCATGAGCACGGACAGTGCCACTGCGGCGGTGAAGCCGGTCTTCGCAATGCCTGCGGCTTCCGGCATGATGACGTTCGCGATGGTCGAGAACAGAGCGAAGGCGAAGAGGCCGGCGACGATCGAGGGGATGCCGGTCATCACGTCGACGAGGAAGGTGATGGCCTTGCCCAGTCTGTTCTTGCCGGCGTACTCGACGAGGTAGATCGCAGTCAGTACACCGATGGGAATCGAGATGACGCAGGCGGCGAGCGTGATCAGGACGGTGCCGACGATCGCGTGGTAGAAGCCACCGGCCAGCGCTGCTTCGCCGGCGACGTACTGCTGGTCGAGGACGCCCTTCATGCCGAGCATCGTGCGGGACAGGAGGTCGCCGTTGATGGCGGCGCCACCCTTGGACACGGTCAGCCAGAGCAGTGAGATGAGGGGAACACAGGCGAGGACGAACGAGGATGTGACGATGGTGGTCGCCACCCGATCGGTGGCCTTGCGGCGGCCTTCGTAGGATGCTGAGAGCGCGAATACGGCGACCATGTTGATGAGTCCGGCGAGGACTGCAACGACGGGGATGTTGAAGCCGCCGAAGGACACGAAGCTGATGATGATCGCGACGATGATCGAGCCGATCGCCACCACCCAGGGGGTGAACTTGGGCAGCTGCTTCGAGGTCAGGGTGCGTGGCGTGCTCGTCGAATTGTTCGTAGTCGTCAGCATTCTCAACTGCCCTTCACCGAGGTCTTGGCAACAACTGCACGTGCTCCCATGTTCACCAGCAGGGTGATGACGAAGAGGACGAGGCCGATGGTGATCAGCTCGGACAGCCGCAGTCCGGCGGCCTCGGGGAAGTTCTGTGCGATCTCAGAGGCGATGGTCTGGTTGCCGCTGACAACCAGGGACGCTGTGAGCAGGCCGGGGGAGAGGATCATGGCCACGGCCATGGTCTCGCCGAGGGCGCGTCCGAGGCCGAGCATGGTCGCCGAGGCGATGCCGGACTTTCCGAATGGCAGCACCGACATGCGGATCATCTCCCAGCGCGTGGCGCCGAGGGCGAGAGCAGCTTCTTCCTGCAGACGGGGAGTCTGCAGGAAGATCTCCCGGGTCAGGGAGGTGATGATCGGCAGGATCATGATCGAGAGCACGAGGGAGGCTGTCAGCAGTGTGCGCCCGGTGTTCGACACCGCACCGTTCTCGTCTGCGGCGAAGATCGGGATCCAGCCGAACCACTTCGACAGCCACAGGTAGAACGCCGTGAGATTGCCGGCCAGGGCGATTCCCCACAGACCGTAGACGACGGAGGGAATCGCTGCGAGCAGGTCGATGACGTAGCCGAGGGCCGGCGCCAGCTTCCGCGGCGCCATGTGCGTGGTGAACAGCGCGATGCCCAGCGCGAACGGAGTGGCCACGAGCAGGGCGATGGCGGAGGAGATGAGTGTCCCGATGACGAGCGGCCAGACGTAGGAGAAGAACCCCTTGCCGCCGGTGATCGAACTCGGATCATCCATTTGGGCCTTGATGGTGTCCGTGGACTGCGCCAGAAGGAACAGGGCGACTCCGGCCAGGATGAGCAGGATCAGGATGCCGGCGATGAGCGTCGCGGCCGAGAAGATTCGGTCACCGGGACGAACGACGGCTTTGGGCGTCTGGCCCTTGCCGGACTCGGGGTGTGAGTCCGGTTCAGGTGCTCCGGCGGGGCCGGGCACTGTGGTCTGTGTGCTGGTCGGCACAAGTGCTCCTCATGAAACTGGCGGTGGATCCGGTGGACGGAACCGTAGGCGCCGAAGAGCGGCGCAGGGTCACTGCGCCGCTCTTCGGCTGATCAATTCTGCAGGTCAGGGGCCAAGAATCAGCCTTCCACCTTGATCGAATCGATGACGGTTTCGATCTGCGAGCGCAGGTCGTCGGACAGTGGTGCCGAGCCTGCGGATTCCGCTGCGGACTTCTGTCCCTCTTCGGAGACGACGAACTTCTCCCAGGCCTTGACCATGTCCACAGTCTCCTGGTCCTTGTAGGACGAGCAGACCAGATGGTAGGACACCAGGACGATCGGGTAGGCGCCCGACTCGGTGGTGTCACGGGCCAGATCGAAGGCGAGGTCGCCTTCGCCGCGGCCCTCGACCTGCTCGGAGGCGTCGACGACCTTTGACGCGGCCTCAGGGGAGAGCTCGACGTATTCCTCGCCGACCTTGACCTTGGCCTTGCTCAGCGATCCGACTGCGGAGGCGTCGGCGTAGCCGATGGCTCCATCGGTGTCGGAGACGGTCTGGACGACACCGTCGGTGCCCTGTGCGGCTTCGCCCCCGAAGTCCTTAGGGAAGTCTCCGCTGACTTCAGCGTCCCAGTCCTTCTCGGCGGCGGCCTTGAGGTACTCGGTGAAGTTCTCTGTGGTGCCGGAGTCGTCGGCCCGGTGAACGGCGGTGATCTTCGTGTCAGGGAGGTCCGCGTCCGGGTTGTCGGCCTTGATGGCTTCGTCGTTCCACGTGCTGATCTCGCCCTTGAAGATCTTGGCGATCGTCGACGGGGAGAGGTTGAGCTCGTCGACGCCCTCGACGTTGAACGCCACGGCGATCGGGGAGATGTAGACCGGGTACTCGAAGGCTCCTTCGGGGCCGCAGACTTCCTTGCTGGCCTCGACCTCGTCATCATCGAGGTGAGCGTCGGAGCCGGCGAACTGAGCGTTTCCGGCGAGGAACTGCTCCCGGCCGGCACCTGATCCGTCGGGGGAGTAGTTCACGGTCACACCGGAGTTCTCCGAGGCGAAGTCGGCGGTCCATGCGTCCATCGCCGCCTTCTGCGACGAGGCGCCGATGCCGGTGAGGGTGCCCTGCAGGTCGCTGTTGCTGCCCTCGCCGACTTCCTCTCCGGTGGCGGAAGTGCCACCGCAGGCCGACAGGGTGAGCGCGCCGGCTGCGAGAATTGCAGCGGATGGTGCCAGGTGCTTCAGCTTCACGAAGATGCCTTTCGAATATGAGAACACTGCTCGAGGTTTTGCTCGATCTTTCGTGTCTCACGCTAAGGATCGTGTGTAAAGGCCGGGGAGTGGCTCAGTGAATGGAAGATGAATGGATGCTGAAGGCTTGAGGTCCGGGTGAGCTCTCCATCACGGGAACCTGCGGATTCGTGAAAGGATGCTTGTCGGTACGACATGCAGGTCTTCGCCGGTGCGACACAGTGGTCTTCAAGAGGGCGCTCGTTTCGGCGAGGTTGTGACCAGCGAGTGCCCCCGACGATCAGGCGTCGATCGGGCGGATCCGTTCGAAGTCGACGATGCGGGGCACAGCACCGGGACGCACGTAGGCGACGAGGATCTCGCCGGGTTTGAGGTAGGGATCTTCGCGTGGCAGCTTCTCCGCGATGCGCTGAGGGGCGTGCTTCGCATAGATGTCCAGAATCAGCGGCAGCACCGGCCGGTGGGTGCAGTAGATGGCCGGCTTGCCCTTCTCCAGCAGCTTCTCGATGTACCGAGAGGTCCTGTCCGGATCTGCGGTGCTCGCCTTCTCGCTCAGGCACGGTGCTTTTTTGATCGCCTTGCCGGTCGCAGCGGCGAGCGGGGCCAGCGTGGCCATGCACCGTTTCCAGGGGCTCGAGATCAGCTTCTTCGTCCGCCACGCTGAGAGCAGCCCGGTCAGTGCCATGGCCTGTCGGGTCCCCAGGGCCAACAGCGGGCGCACGTGCTCTGTCTCATGCCACTTCGCGCGGGGAAATGCCTTGCCATGGCGGACGAGGATCAGCGGCCAGGCGCGCAACGCACCTGTCGAGTCGTACTTCTCCAGAGCGTCCAGTTGGTCCCGATCCGCATACGAGGTCAGCTTCGTCCGCGCCTCACCGACGGGAAACCACCTCACCTCGTCGACCTCGCGCTTGTTCACCGGGGCAAAAGTATGGTCGCCTCTGGCCTGGGCGGACCAGTAGAAGACCTTCTTGACGTTCTTCCCACCGACCATGTACTCAGCCGAGGGCAGAGGAACGCCGAGGTGGATGTCGAGGCCCGTCTCCTCCTGGACCTCCCGAACCGCGGTCTCCGGCAGAGTCTCGCCGGATTCCACCTTGCCCTTGGGCCAGGACCAGTCGTTGTAGCGGGGACGGTGGATGAGTGCGACCTCGAGGCCCTGCGCACCGGTGCGCCAGCACAGGGCGCCGGCTGCGAGGACATCGGCGGATACGCGTGAGGATGCCTGTGCGGAACCGACTGATTTCGGGCTCACGCCTCGTCCCCGATCTGTCGGCGCTTGCGGTGTCGACGGATGAGCTCCGTCTGGTAGTCGGTGAGCCGATCGCCCTGATCGTCATAGGTGCGCCGCGTCCATTTGCCGTCACTGGCGAGTTCGAACGCCGAGGTGGTGTCGGCGAAGGCGAGGTCGAAGAGTTCGATGATCTCGGCCTTGTGATTGGGTGCGATGAGCTCGACGAGGGTCTCCACCCGCCGATCGAGGTTGCGGTGCATCATGTCCGCCGAGCCGATGTAGACGATCGGGTCGCCGTTGTTGCCGAAGACGAACGCGCGCGAGTGTTCGAGGAAGCGACCGAGCATGGACCTGACCGTGATGTTCTCACTGACTCCGGGGATCCCCGGACGCAGAGCGCAGATGCCGCGGACGAAGACCTCGACCTCGACCCCGGTTCGCGACGCTCTGTAGAGGGCATCGATGATCGCCTCGTCGACGATGGAGTTGACCTTGATTCGGATCATGCCGGTCCCGCCCGCCTCGGCGATGGCGATCTCCTTGTCGATGAGCTCGGTCAGCCCCGAACGGACCCGGGTGGGGGCGACGAGGAGACGGGAGTACTCGGCCAGGGGTGCATATCCCGAAAGCTGGTTGAACAGCTTCGTCAGATCATCGGCGACGTTCTTGTCCTTGGTCAGCAGCCCGAAGTCCTCGTATCCGCGTGCGGTCTTCGGGTGATAGTTGCCGGTGCCGACGTGGCAGTAGCGGGCCAGGCCCTCGGGCTCTTGGCGAACGACGAGAGAGAGCTTCGCATGGGTCTTGAGGCCCACGATTCCGTAGACGACGTGGACACCGGCGCGTTCGAGTTTGCGCGCCCAGGTGATGTTGGCCTCCTCGTCGAAGCGAGCCTTGATCTCGACGACGGCGAGGACCTGAATGCCTGCCTGCGCGGCGTCGACGAGGGCGTCGATGATCGGGGAATCGCCCGAGGTGCGGTAGAGCGTCTGCTTGATCGCGAGCACGTTCTTGTCCGCTGCCGCCTGCTCGAGGAACGCCTGCACGCTCGTCGAGAACGAGTCGTAGGGGTGGTGGAGCAGGATGTCGCGGTTGCCCACGGCCGCGAAGACGTCGACCTGGTCGCTGGATTCGCGCAGCGACAGGTCCTTGTTCATCTGCGGGACCATCTTCCGGAAGTGCAGGTCATCGCGGGGAACATCGGCGATGTCGGACATGCCGGAGAGGTCGAGTGGGGTGGGCAGCTGATAGATCTCGTTCTCGTCGATGCCGAGTTCGTCCTTGAGCATCTCGCGCACCCGCGGGTTGATGTTCTCCGTGATCTCCAGCCGGACGGCGGGGCCGAAGCGACGCCGCAGGAGTTCCTTCTCCAGGGCCTTGAGGAGGTTCTCCGCATCGTCCTCCTCGACCTCGACGTCCTCATTGCGGGTGACGCGGAAGGTCGAGTGGTGGATGATCTCCATGCCCTCGAAGAGCGTGTCGAGATGTTCGGCGATGATGTCCTCGAGCGCGACGAAGCGGGCGGGAACATCGCGACCGACGGGACGATCCGAATCGGTGGCGACGTTGAAGAACCGGGGCAGGCGCGGTGGCACCTTGACCCGGGCGAAGAGCTCCTTGCCGGAGTCCGGATAGCGCAGCAGCACGCCGAGGTTGAGCGAGAGTCCCGAGATGTAGGGGAACGGGTGGGCCGGGTCCACGGCGAGAGGGGTGAGCACGGGGAAGACATGGCCGGCGAAGAACTCGTCGACTCGGGCGCGTTCGTCTTCGGTGAGCTCGTCCACCTGGACCTTCGTGATCGATTCCGCATCGAGTCGGGGGCCGATGTCGTCCTTGAGTAGGGCGGCATTGCGGGTCATGAGTTCGTGGGCGCGGACGCCGATCGCGTGCATGACCTCCAACGGCATCCGGCCGGTCACGCTGGGCACAGCCAGGCCGGTGTTGATGCGGCGTTTGAGGCCGGCGACGCGGACCATGAAGAACTCGTCGAGGTTGGTCGCGAAGATCGAGAGGAACCGGACCCTCTCCAGCAGCGGCATATCAGGGTCGGAGGCGAGGTCGAGGACACGCTCGTTGAACGCCAGCCAGCTGACTTCTCGGTCGAGGAAGCGATCCTCCGGATCCGGCAGACCCAGTTCCTGTCCGACTGCAGTGATGTCGTACATCGCGCTACTCCTGATTGCGTTCGGTCGAGGAAGCCGGCGCATAGGACACGTGCGCCACCGCGACATGGAAACCCAGCCGCTCGTACAAGCCTAGCGCCGGTGCATTGTCGGACTCGACGTAGAGTTCGATCGTGCTCGCCCCGGCCGCGACCATCCGTCGCATGCCCTCGATCGTCAGTGCCTTGCCCACGCCCTTGGCATGGATGCTCGGGTCGACCCCGACGACATAGACCTCGCCGAGGCGGTCCTCACCATCGGTGTCTGTGAGCTTGGTCTGATGGAATCCGATGACCTGGCCATCCCGGTCAGCGAGGATGACCGAATCCGGATCGAAGTCGGGTGCCCGGGTGATCTCGGCGAAGTCCTCCGGCGTCTGCGATCCCTGTTCCGGATGCCAGTCGAATGCGGCGTTGTTGACTCGCCGCCAGCCGGCTTCATCACCGGGGGTGAAAGAACGGATCGTGACGCCTTCCGGGGCCGATGTCTGCGGCAGGTCGTCGAGGCTGAGACCGGTGTCGGTGCGCATCTGGTAGAGCACGCGGTCGCGCCCGAGACCGTGCTTCTCCGCGAGCCTGCGTGCCGCGGGATGATCGCCGTGCGACCAGCACCAGGACGAGGGCTCTTCGGCGAGGATCGTCGACATCAGTGTGTCTCCGTGGCCCTTGCCGCGGTGATCGGGGTCGATGAGGAATTCGGCCGCATGCCGATCGCCCTGGAGGGCACGGATGCCGAACCCGATGAGAGCTTCGCCTTCCGGTGCGGAGTCGGAGGATGTGCGGTCGTCGGCGTAGACCCTCCACACGCTCGAGGCGGTCTGCGCGGAATGCGATTCGTCCTCACCGGTGGCGATGGCCAGGAGCCCGCCGGAGATCTCGGGGGACCCATCGGCTGCACTCACACGGTCGAGGAAGGTCTGCTCCGCCTCGGCGAGGGTGGTGATCGGTGAACTGGTCACGGCTCCGCTGGCTTCGATTCTCATACCTTCACGTCCTCCTCGTTCGGTTCTGCTTCTGGCTGTTCGTGTTCTGATTCTTCGTCGCCGCCCGACTGTGGTCCATCATCGTGTGCGGCGCCCGACTCCGACTCATCACCGCGCGCGGCGCCCGACTCCGACTCATCACCGCGCGCGGCCGCGGATTCGGGGCTGAAGCGGTAGCCGACATAGCGGACGGTGTGGATGGCGTTCTCCAGGTCTTTGCCGAGTTTCGCACGCACGCGGCGGACATGCACATCGACGGTGCGGGTCCCGCCGTAGTAGTCATCGCCCCACACTGCGCGCAGGATCTCGTCGCGGGTGAAGACGCGCTCGGGATGCATCGCAAAGAACTTCAGCAGGGCGAATTCGCGGTAGGTCAGGTCGAGGCTGCGCTCGCCGAGGTGGGCGGTGAATGCGGATTCGTCGATGCGCAGAGCTCCGCTGACGACCATCGTGGGCTCGCCCTCGCTCGTCCTCGGCACGCTGCTGTGCCAGGAAGCAGCGTCGGTCACTGCCCAGGTGCCGGGGGCCGCCTGTCGACCCTCATATGAAGCGTTCGTGCGGTGGTGATCACGTGCCAGGCGAAGGCGGGCCTCCACCTCGGCAGGACCGGCAGTCGTGAGGACGATGTCGAATACGTGCCACTTCGCCGAGGCGGTGGCCAGTCCGCCTTCACTGAGCACGACGATGATCGGTGCTGTGATGCCCGCCTGCGCCACCGCCTCGGCGATGGCAGGCGCCAAGGACAGGTCGAAGCAGGCATCGGCGATGACGATGTCGGCAGTGATCGGATCGGTATCGGCCGGCTGCAGCCCATCGATGCTGAGGCGTTGGATCTGATGGCCGAGGTACTGCAGGGACTCCGGGGCCAAAGGGGAGCCGATCCGGGATGCGGGGCAGATATGCAGGATTCGCATGTGCTCCATCCACCTCCTCGGACTCGGCTCGGCCGCTGAAGACGCGACCTGGGGAAAGTATACCGAGAGCGCCGGCGAGCGGGAGCCGGTGCGTCGGGGAAACGGAGGGACGGGGCGTGGAGAGGGATCGCCGAGCATGACCCAAATCGCGTCTCCGCAGCCGAATAAGGCACGATAGTGCTGTGATCAGATGGATTCGAGTAGCTGTCGCCCTGGTACTGGCACTTGCCCTCAGTGCCTCCGTGTACTGGGGCTACACCTTGTTCCTGCTGGCGACGGGACTCATCGTCTTCGGCGTCGCCTATGGGTGGCCCCGGCTCACCGACTCTCCGCAGCCCCGCGCCACCTCGATCATGCTCGCCCTCTTCGGTGTGGCCGGACTCGTCGCCGCATTCCGCGACGACGCCGCACCGTATCTTGACTGGCTTCCGGTCCTGGCCGGCCTCGGTCTGCTTTGGACCTTCGTACAGAACCTCACTCGCGGAATGGGCGCATCAGACGCCGTGGCCAACGTCTCGGCGCAGGTCGCGGGCGTGGTCATCGCCCTGTCCGCGAGCACCTGGGTCGCGGCGATCACCGTACCCGGCGACAAGGAAGCCATCGTCGTGGGACTCGTCTCGCTCATCGTCGCCGGTTGCATGACCGCCCTGCCATGGCCCGCGATCTACACGTCCCCGCTGGCGATTGCGATGTCGACCGCGGTCGCCGGAATCCTCGCAGTCCTCATCTTCAAGGATTCGATCACCTGGCCCGTGGCTCTCGTCCTCGGCGCCGTCATGGGGCTGCTGGTCGCCGGAGTCGACCGCATGCTCGGGCTCATCGCGTATTCCCAGTACCAGGCTGTGAGCCTCGAGATCTCACAGAACATCGAGCTGAAGAAGAACGTGGAGAAGGCCCGCAGCTTCGCCGTCCAGCTCGCACTCGGGGCTGCTCCCATCGCCCTCGGCGGCGTCGTCGTCTATGCCCTCGAGCGCGTCGCCCTCTGACCCCGGACAGGGTGCGCGCAGCGCTGAGGGGAAATGTAGAATGGAGGCATGGAAAACCTTGTCGCTCTCGAAATCGTCTTCTCCGCTCTCGTCGGCATTGCTGCTCTCGGCGCTCTTGGTGTTGGAGTGAAGGTCGTCACTGCGCTGTTCAAAGACAATCGCTGAACTCAATGATCGAACTTGATTCCTCGGTTCACCCCGAGCTCGTTCCCCTGTCCTGGCTGATCGGTTCGTGGGAAGGCGTCGGAGTCGTCGGCTACGCGGACACCCCCGAGAAGCAGTTCGGGCAGAGCGTCGACTTCGTCGCCCACCCCGGAACGCCGTTCCTGCAGTACACAGCGCACGCGTGGCTGCTGTCCGAGGACGGCGAACTGGAATCGACGCTGACCCTCGAGACCGGGATCTGGCAGCTGGTCCGCCCGCGCGATGCCGGCGACGTGGGCCCCGGAATGCTCGTGCCCACCGAAGAGCCCAGCTTCACCTCGGCGGCCGCAGTCGAAACCCTGCGCACCAACGATGAGGGCTTCGAGATCGAAGCCGAGATCGTCCACCCGCACGGTGTGATGGAACTCTACGCCGGTCACGTCAACGGACCGCGCGTCGACCTCTCCACAGACGTCGTCGCCCGGACCCGGACCGCGAAGGAGTACACAGCCTCCACGCGCATGTACGGCCTCGTGGGCGGGGAGCTCATGTGGGCCTGGGACATGGCCGCACTCGGTCATGAGCTCGCCACACACTCCTCGGCCCGACTGAAGAAGATTGCCTGATATGACTCCCTCATCACTGAGCCGTCCGCTGAGCTCCACCGCGGTCTTCGGCGACGGCGAACTGCAGCACACGCCCGCACACTACGGTTCACCGCTGCGCGAGCAGCGGGCACTGCTCGAAAAGGGCGCGATCGTCGATCTGCCCCACCTGCGCATCCTGCGCCTGCGCGGAGCCGACCGTCTCACCTGGCTGGACTCCATCACGACACAGAAGCTCACTGCTCTGGCACCTGGCGTGGCCACAGAGACTCTGGTCCTCGACCCGAACGGGCGCATCGAAGGCTGGCTGAAGCTTGTCGATGACGGTGAGTCGCTCTGGGCGATCAGCGAACTGCGCACGGACGAGACCCTCGAATTCCTCCGCAAGATGGTCTTCATGATGCGAGTGGAGATCGACGACGTCAGTGACGAATTCCAATGCATCGGTGCTGTCCTGAAGCTTCCGGACAGCCTGACCGTGACACAGCTGTGGACCGACCCGTGGCCGCACATCGGGACCGGTTCGGCCTCGTACGCCCAGGTCGATCTCGGACTCGAGGTGGCAGGGGAGGACCACCCCGGGCTCGAGACGCAGTTCGTCATCGGCATCGTCGCCCGCGCTGATCTCCAGGCCACCTCGGCGAGCGAATTCCAGATGGCCGGGTACGACGCCTGGGAGGCCCTGCGGATCGCCGCCTGGCGCCCCGGTGCGAACGACATCGACCACAAGTCGCTCGTCGGAGAACTCGACATGCTGCGCACCTCGGTGCACCTCGCCAAGGGATGCTACCGCGGCCAGGAGGCCGTGGCGCGCGTGCACAACCTGGGCCAGCCGCCTCGCAGGCTCGTCTTCGTCCACCTCGACGGATCCGGGCACATCCAACCCGAAGCCGGCGCCGAGGTGCTCGCTGAGGTCCGCGGTTCCGAGCGGTCCGTGGGTCAGCTGACCTCGGTCGCCCTGCACTGGGAGCTCGGGCCGATCGGCCTGGCAGTGGTCAAACGCAATCTCTCCGTCGATGCTCCTCTGAGCTTCGACCTCGGCGATGACGCGGCACCGGTGGCCGGAGCCCAGGAGACGATCGTTGCGCCTGTGCGCGAACACGATATCGATCTGCCGAGTCGCAACAAGGACACCGACATGCGGAATCAGAACCGCTGAGTTCCTCCTTCAGCGGAATGTGTGCTGGGATCGGCGGAATGTGTGCTGGGATCGGC
>JAKDSA010000155.1 GCA_030457025.1 Brevibacterium sp.
GGGTTCCCGGTGCTGGTGCCCGGTCAGGTCATCACCGCCGAGGTGCTCGACTTCATGTCCGCCCTCGACACCAGAGAGATCCACGGCTACGACCCCCGGCTGGGCTACCGGGTGATCCTCAAGAAGGACCAGGTCGAGTCCAAGAAGTAGGACACGAGCGAGGCGCGAAAGCCCAAGCTACCCAAACTGCCCGGGATTGAGGACGCGGGCGAGGAAGTCCTTCGTGCGCTGCTCCTGCGGGTTGCCGATGATTTCCTTGGCAGGCCCGGACTCGACGACGTATCCGCCGTCCATGAACAGCACGCGGTCGGCGACCTGGCGGGCGAACTCCATCTCGTGGGTGACGACGACCATCGTCATTCCCGCATCGGCGAGGTTGCGCATGACCTGGAGGACATCTCCGACCGTCTCGGGGTCGAGGGCCGAGGTGGGTTCGTCGAAGAGCATCACGTCCGGGTCCATGCTCAGGGCTCTCGCAATTGCGACACGCTGCTGCTGGCCGCCGGACAGTGAGGCGGGCTTGGCCTCGATCTTCTCGGACAGGCCGACCTTCGCCAGATTCGCCTCGGCGATCTTGTCGGCCTCTGCCTTGGAACGACGCAGGACCTTGACCTGGGCAACGGTCAGATTCTCCCTCACGGTCAGATGGCCGAAGAGGTTGAAGGCCTGGAAGACCATGCCGATGCGGGTGCGGGCGGCATCGATGTCGAGGTCGAGGTCGGTCATGTCCATGCCGTCGACCACGATCGAACCGTCGGTCGGGGTCTCCAACGTGTTGATGCAGCGCAGCATGGTGGATTTGCCTGAGCCGGAGGGCCCGACAACGCAGACGACCTCCCCCTTGTCGACCTCGAGGTTGATGTCGGTCAGCACCTGGTTCGAGCCGAAGCTCTTCTTGAGATTGCGAATCGAAATGAGCGGGCTGGTTGTTCCCCGTGCCGAGGTGGTGGCTGCGTCGGTCATTACTTTCCTCCTGGCTCGCTGGAGCCGTATTTGCGTTCGAGTACCCGGGACAGATACGACAGCGGGATCGTGATGACGAGGTAACAGACCGCGATGACGATGAATGGGGTGAGGCTGGCCGTGTTGACGATCTCCGCTCGGGCCAGAGCGGCCAGCTCGCGTCCGTCGACCGAGGAGCCGAGGATATAGGCTAAAGAGGAGTCCTTGGTGAGCAGGATGAGCTCATTGGTCAGCGGGGGCAGGATGATGCGCATCGCCTGTGGCAGGACGATCGTGATCATCGCACGAGTCGACGACATCCCCAGCGATCGTGCAGCTTCGACCTGGCCCTTCGGCACTGCTTGGATTCCCGCGCGGATGGTCTCGGCCATATAGGCGGAACCGACGAGGGCGAGGGCGATCATGATGGTGATCAGCTGCGGCAGTGCGAAGCCGGGAAAGGCGACCGGGAGGCCGAAGCCCATGACGAGGAAGACGACGAGGGCGGGCAGGCCGCGGAAGAACTCGATATAGGCGAAGGACAGCCACCGGTAGACGCCGATCGAGGACAGGCGCATGAGTGCGAGGATGATCGCCATGGCCAGGCCCAGGACGAACCCGAGGAAGGTGAAGACGATGGTGTTCTTCAGCGCCTTGGTGATGACATCGGGGAACATTCCGATGGCGACATCGAGGCGGCCGAAGGTGTCGACGAGGGTGGGCCAGTCTGCGACGAATGCGATGACGACGGCGATGACGATGAGGATGCCGTACTGGATCCCGCGCGAGAGTTTTGCCTTCTGACGCTTGCTCATCTTCTTCTTGGGGGTGGAGGCTGCGGAGCCGGTCGGGCCCCTGTCCTCGGTCGCAGGTGTGGGAGACATGGGTGACGTCCTTCAACTGTGTCTGCGGGTCTGCTGGTGGTTGATCCGCGTGTGCTGATCGTTTCGATTCGGAATCGGAGGTGCTTGTTCCTCCGAATGCTCATGCGAGAAGGCGGTCAGCCTCGGCGAAGGTGCCGGGCAGACCGCCTTCTCGTCAGCGATCACTTAGGGGCGTCGCCGAACCACTTTTCGTAGATCTTGTCGTACTCGCCGTTGTCCTTGATCTCCTTGATGGTGTCGTCGACGGCCTTCTTCAATTCGGCATTGCCCTTCTTCATGCCGATGCCGTAGTGCTCGCCGGTGTCGATGTCGAAGCCGACCGCAAAGCCGTCGTTGGTCGCGGCATAGTCGTAGAGGACGCCGTTGTCATTGATGACCGCATCGGCCTGGCCGTTCTTCAGGGCCTGCAGCGACAGCGGCAGGTCTTCGTAGGTGATGACCTCTGCGTCCTTGAAGTTCTCCGTCGCATAGTCAAGGCCGGTCGTTCCTGCCTGAGCTGCGACCTTGAAGTCCTTGAGAGCGTCAGCATCCTTCGCGGTCTTGTCGCCCTTGGTCAGGATCGCCTGGTTCGCTGCGAAATAGGGTTCGGAGAAGTCGATGGCTTCCTGTCGTTCAGGCGTGATCGTCATGGCAGCCGCCGCAACATCACACTGGTCCTGATTGAATGCGGCGCCGGTGGTGATGGTTTCGAAGGGTGTGTTGACGATCTTCTGTTCGACACCGAGCTTCTTCGCCACGGCATCGACGATGTCGACGTCGAAGCCGACGACCTCGTCATCCTTCTCGAACTGGAACGGCTGATAGGACAGGTGGGTGCAGGTCGTCAGCGTGCCGTCTTCGATGACGGGCACTCCGCCTTCGGCGGTCGCGGCTGATTCCGATTCGCCGCCTCCGCCGCATGCGGACAGGGCGAGCATGGCGCCGATGGCCACCGTGGCCATAGTCGAGCGTCGTTTCATTGTTCCTCCAGAAGAGTCGGTGACATCGATGTCACAAAACAGGTGCTGCTCCGAAGCCAAAGTCTGAGCAACGTCTGAAAGAAGCCTACAGTGTCGTAGGTCACAGTCGCGGATAGTCTGCCCTCGCCGAGGTGGTCGTTGCCAAATCGTAGTCTTTAAGCTCCATTGCGGCCCGGAGGGTTGTAGCTCGGAGTCTGCTTCAGTCCTCGGCTCTGTCTAGGTCCGAATGGAGGTGGTGAGTCATAGTGACACCGACGGCGGCCATCGAGAAGTCGGCGGCGAGCTGATTCTTCGTGAGTCGATAGGTCCGGACGGTTGCCTGGACGGGCTTCGCCGAGGTGGCCACGAGGACCTGCGGCGACTGCAGTTCGAGGAGGAGGCCTTCCTCGAGCGGGGTCAGGGTGCCTTCGGCCAGTTCGGCCTGCCCGGTCGGTTGGGCCAGAACGAATTCGACGGTTGTCGGTGTGGGGCTGCGGAGGAACCCTGTTTCCATGTGCATGGGCTGGCCCTCGGGAGACCAGGTGCGCTGCTGATAGACCAGAAAGGGCTTGGCGACGTCGCGGAAGACCAGTTCTTCGGTATAGCTGAAGGGCTCGATCGTGGGGTAGTGGCCGGACCCGGTGCCCCGCCAGGTGCCGACTAGAGGCTGCAGCTGCGGTGGAAGCGCCATGGTCATCCTTCCCCGGGTGCCGGTTGTCTTCGTCTCGATCCTAGGGCATATCTTGGCACTGCGGCCAGGCCCGAGGATCGAGACGCCCGTCGCCTCAGCTCAGCTGTTCTTCCATGTCGAGGTCCGAGGTGTCCTTGGCCAGGAACAGGGCGATGAACGTGAGGATCGCCGCGCCGATGATGTAGAGACCGCAGTAGAAGATCGTTCCGCCCTCGGCCTGCCACAGAGCCACCATGGCGAAAGGTGCAGGACCTGCGCCGATGACGCTGGACATGTTGTACGACACTGCCGACCCGGTGTAGCGGACGTTGGCGGGGAACAGCTCGGGCAGGTACGCGGCCATCGGCCCGAATGTCAGGCCCATGAGGATGAATCCGACGATGAGGGCGATGATGACGCCTACTGTTCCGGCGTTGAAGAGGGTATTGACGACGAGGCCGTAGACGGCGATGAGCATCGTCACTCCCATGAGCATCTTGCGCCGGCCCAGCTTCTCGGCGAGAGGCCCGGAGACCACGGTGAAGATGCCGAAGAACACGACGCCGATGATGAGATAGGTGAGGAACTCGTTCTTCGTGTAGCCCAGCCCCGCGACGAATCCGGTGGGATCGAAGGTCGTGCCGGCAGCCTCGGCGGCGGCCTGCGCTTGACCGGTGGTGGCCGGGGACGTGCCGTAGGTGAGGGTGAA
>JAKDSA010000089.1 GCA_030457025.1 Brevibacterium sp.
GGGCCTCCGCGGTGAGGGGCCTCAGGTGTCCTCGGAGAGTCCGGCCGGGCCTTCGTCATCGAGATCGCGTTCGGGGTCGGCGATGATATCGTCCTTGACCGGTGGTGTCCCGGTGGGCTTGCTGCCCGCAGAACCCGTGCCTGCTGCTCCAGCTCCGGCAGCATCACTTCCGGGCCCGGAAGCGGAGTTGACCTTGTCGGCTGCGTTCTGGACGGCATCGGCGACGGCCGGTGACTTGTCGCGGATCGACTGGTTGGCCTTCTCAACGGTGTCCTGCACTCGCGGGTCGGACCAGAGATCCTGTGCCTGGGCCTTGAGCTTTTCGTAGCTCTGACGTCCGGTGCGTGATCCGAGTACGTAACCGACTCCCAGACCAGCCAGGAGAATCAATCGCTTCTTCATTTCCCTGTTCTCCTTCTCAGCTTGCCGTGACTGCATTCGACACTGACGAGTGCGCAGACCGGCGGCGGTCGTCGGTCGAGCGCATCGGCTCTGTGTCCTGGTTCACCACCTTATACTGCAGACCGTTCCCGAGTGAAAGGAATTCGCTCAGGTTTGTGGAAAAGGTACAGTTCTGCTGCGATCAGCTCACTGTGGGCTGCTGCTGGGTGATGCAGTGGATCCCGCCGCCGCGGGCATAGAGTTCGCGAGCGTCGACGCCGACGACCTTGCGCCCCGGGTACACCTTCTCGAGTACGGCTACCGCCTCGGCGTCCATCGGATCATCGAAGGTGCAGGCGATGACCCCGTCATTGGTGACGAGGTGGTTGACGTAGGAGTAGTCGACCCAGCCCTCGTCATCGCGGAGCACCTCAGGGGCGGGGATCGCCACGATCTCGAAGGGCTGACCATCTGCAGTGGTCTCTGTCGTGAACTGCGTCTTGAGCTGCTGACTGAACTCGAAATCCGGATGTTCGGGATTGCGCTGGTCATGGATGAGGACGACGCCGGGGCTGGGCATGGCGGCGACGATGTCGATGTGGCCACGGGTGCCGTAGGCCTGATTGTCGCGGAAGAGGCCGTGTTCGAGCCAGATGACCTTTGTCGCTCCGATCGTGCGGGCGAATTCGGCTTCCACATCGGCCTCGGTCAGGTCGGGGTTGCGGCCGGGGTCGAGCTGCACGCTGCGCGTGGCCAGCACCGTTCCCCGCCCGTCGACGTGGATGCCGCCGCCTTCGTTGCGCAGCTGCGAGCCCACGATCGGCACGCCCGCTTGGTTCGCGACGAAGCGGCCGATGTGCTGATCGTGATCCCACGTCGCCCACTCCTGGGCGCCCCAGCCGTTGAACACCCAGTCCACCGCGTGCAGCGCACCGTTGTCATCGACGACGAAGCTGGGGCCGATGTCCCGCATCCACGCGTCGTCGAGCTCCGCATTGACCACAGTGATCGGATGGTTGATCCCCTCGCCGAGGTGGCGGCGGGCAGCGTCCGTCTGCGACGTTGAGACGAGCACAGTCACCGGGGTGAACTCGCTGGTGGCGTGAGCCACGGCGGCCCAGGTGCGGCGAGCCGCCTCGGCCTCATCTTCGGTATCGCCCAGGGCGTAGCCGGAGGACGGGAACGCCATCCAGATACGGTCGTGGCAGGCTGTTTCCGCGGGCATGTGAAACGTCATCGTTCATCCCTTCGAGTCTGAGGAACCGTTGGCTTGCCCATGAGTCTAGCGAGCATCGACTCACGGAGGTCAACGGATTCCGCACTCATCTGCACCGGTGAGCATGCGGATCAAGTGCGTCGAGGAAGTCCGTATAGTCTGGCGTGAGACACCAGAAGCCTGGAAATCAAGGCTCGATCGTGCCATGGGAGGCAGCAAGTGGACAAACAGGATCTGCAGGAACTCTTCGGTCGGTCTGGGACCGGCCCCTTGGCGGGAGTGGTCGTCGCTGATTTCTCCCGTGTGCTGGCGGGGCCGTACGCGACGATGATGCTTGCCGATCTCGGCGCCACGGTCATCAAGGTCGAGGGCAGGACCGGTGACGATACACGGCATTGGGCGCCACCTCGGCGAGGGGATGATGCGACGTACTTCCTCACGGCGAACCGGAACAAGCATTCCGTGGTCCTCGACTTCAAGGATGCCGACGAGCTGGGCCTGGCGCAGGAGCTGGCCCGGCGGGCGGACATTCTGGTGGAGAACTTCAAGGCCGGGGGGCTGGCGAAGTACGGGCTCGACTATGACACGGTCAAGAGCGACAATCCGAGCATCATCTACGCCTCGGTGACAGGATTCGGCCGCGACAACCCACAGCCCGGCTACGATCTGCTGATCCAGGGGCTGTCCGGGTTCATGAGCGTCACGGGCACGCAGGAATCGGGCCCGGTCAAGGCCGGTGTGGCGGTCGTCGATGTGTTCACCGGTCTGCACACGAGCGTTGGAATCCTCGCCGCCCTGGCCCACCGCAAGGACACCGGTGAGGGGCAGCTGGTGGAGACGAATCTGCTGTCCTCAGCGCTGTCGGGGCTGGCGAACCAGACCTCGGCGTATGTCGCCGGAGGCGTCGTTCCGCAGGCGATGGGCAATGCCCATCCGAGCCTGTACCCGTATCAGCCGATGCCCACCGCCGAGGGCCAGATCATCATCGCCGTCGGCAACGACAAGCAGTTTCGTTCGCTCGCGGCGGTGCTCGGTCATCCCGAGTGGGCCGAAGACGAGCGTTTCGCGCAGTTCTCGAACCGGAATGAGAACCGGGCCGAACTCGAACCCGAACTCATCGCCGCGCTGAGTGAGAAGACGAACCAGGAATGGTTCGATGTCCTGTCTGCGGCCGGTTTGCCGTGTGCTCCGATCAACTCGATCGCCCAGGGCGTCGACCTGGCGACTTCGCTGGGTCTTGAGCCCGTCGCCGAGGCGGGGGCGGGCGATCGTGTGATCCCGACGGTGGCCAATCCGATCCGTCTGTCCGAGACTCCGGCCAGTTACGATCTTGCGCCACCGCAGCTGGGGGAGGGCACCGAAGCGGTCAAGGACTGGCTGCGCAGCCAGCGATGAGTCGAGCTCGCAGAACACCAAGGAGGCTCGGGCTGAACTTCCGAAATCACTGACGTACCCTGGAGTCTGTATGAATTCACCCTAGTCACTGGGGAGATCCTGAGCAGTCCACTTCTGGTCACGGCGGATTTCGCAAAGTGGCGCACCAGATTCCAGGACTGAGATGGACACAGACAAGACTGAGACGCAGGCCGCCGGTCGACCCGCCGTCAAGCGCACATTGATGGTTGTGGCCATGCTGTTGACAGCGTTTCACCTGTTCGCAAGCTTCTTATGGATCGCACCGTCGTCGACGATGCGTCAGGTGATCCCGGGAAACCTCCTCTCCGAGTACATGATTCCACTGTGGGGCCAGTCGTGGAGCGTGTTCGCTCCCGAGCCGATCAACGGCGACTACTACTTCGATGTTCGCGCGGTCGTGAAGACTGCCGACGGTGGAGAAAAGGTCACCGAGTGGGTGCGCGCCACCGATGTCGAACTCGACCATTCGACCTATAGGCTCTTCCCACCCCGCTCGGCCGGATTGGGTGTCGGAGTCGCCTCAGATATCAAGGGGTCGTGGGAGGATCTGCCCAACGATCAGAAGGCGATCGTCAAGCTCGACTACTTCAAGGGCGATGACTCCGTCGACCGCCTCACGAGCAAGCTGGAAGAGTACGACGATCCCGACGGCACCGTGGACGACTACCTGGAGAGCGAGCACCTGGCTACGGCCTATGCCACCCAGGTGGCTAAGGCGATCTGGGGCGAGGACGTCCAACGGGTTCAGTACCAGGCCGCCCGCCAGAACGTCGTGCCGTTCGCCCAGCGCAACAACGACGATGCCGAACGGCCGGACATCCAACCGGTACCGGTCGGGTGGCGAGCACTGGTGACCGAACCACACCAGTCCGATGAGGAGTTCGCCGAGTACTTCTGTGCCTCCGACGAAGTGAGGTGCGCAGATGAGCAGTGAAAAGAACACCCGAGTCAAAGTTGCCGAGAACAGTGCGCGAAATGAGAAGTCGGAGCAGAACCTGACCCCCGACCGCGAGGCGACCGTTGATCCGGGGGCAGATTCGAACGAGCGAATTCCGATCGCCTCTCGCGTCCTTGCCAGCATCGCGCGAGGGTGGGACTGGCTCGAGGAGATGCTCACCGGGCGCTATCATGCGACGTATGGTCTCGCGGTGACCCGAATCCTCATCGGCTTGACCGGACTCGGTCTGCTGCTGACGAATTTCAACGCCAGGCACTACGCCTTCGGTGTGGGGGCTGCCTGGAACGGCGAGATCGCTGCGCCCAAGAGCGACTTCCCGAACATCTGGCTGTTCTCGCTCTTCCACCGTGCAGTCACCAACCCGCCGCTGTTCACGGCCATGATCATCGGTCTGGCCGTCCTCGCCGTCGTCATCATCCTCGGATGGCGGACTCGCATCGTTCTGCCGGTCTACCTCATCCTGTGGGTGAGCTTTATCGAGCTCAACGACGGCGCCGGGGACCAGGGTGACAATGCTTACCGCATGTTCATGATCGCGATGCTCTTCGCCGACACCACCCGCAGGTGGTCGCTGGACGCCAAGCGCAAGAGAAGGCAGAACCCGCAGTTCCCCGAGACCGATGGGGGCGGCTGCCGCTGGGTCCTCATCATGGCCAATAACTTGGCGATCGTCGTGCTGGCCTTCCAAGTCTGCGCGATCTACATGTCCGGTGGTCTGTACAAGGCCGGCGGCACTGCCTGGCAGCACGGCTTCGCGGTCTACAACCCGCTGCACACCGCACAGTTCGGAACCTGGCCGGTCCTCTCGGACCTGCTGACCGCCTGGGGGCCGATGGTCGTGGCCATCTCCTGGGGATCGATTCTGTTCCAATGTGCGTTTCCGTTCATGCTGTTCAACAGGTACACCAGAATTGTGGGACTCCTGGGCATCCTCGCCTTCCACCTGGGAATCGCGTTGCTGATGGGCCTACCCTGGTTCTCGCTGACGATGATCGCCGTCGATGCCATCTTCATCCGCGACCGCAGCTTCGAAAAGCTCCACAGGTTCGTGAGCCGCTGGTGGACGTCGACCTCCGAAGGGATGGAACGCGCTAAGGTGAAGTCCTCGCGCTGACCGCATGCTCGCAGCGCGTGTGTTCGCTGCGCGTGTGGGTACTCGTTGCGCGTGTGTTCGCGGCGCGTGGGTACTCGTTGCGCGTGTGGGCACTCGTTGCGCGTGTGCTCGCTGCGCGCGTGGGTGACTCGGGCGCGCCGCCGTGCAGTGCGGGCGTGCATTGATCAAAGGGCCCTATCGAAGTTTCAGAGCCCTGCTTTAAAGCCGAGCTCTGAAACTTCGATGGGGGCCTAACTGCTCGCGGCGCACCACCGCGCACCAACGCGCACGCACCACCGCGCACGCATCACCGCGCTCGCGCCACCGCGCACGCGTCACCGCTTCGGGTGCAGCTCCAGTCCGCTGGACTCCGGGTCCTCGGGCAGGTCGATGACGATGTCGTCTCCGTCGGCAACGTCACCGGCCAGCAGCGCGCGGGCCAGTTTGTCCCCGATCTCGCGCTGGACCAGTCGGCGCAGCGGCCTTGCGCCGAAGGCAGGATCGTAGCCCTCGAACGCGAGCCAGTCCTCAGCGGCATCGGTGACCTCGAGCGTGATCCGTCGTTCGGTCAGCCGCGCCGCCAGGCGCTGGATCTGCAGGTCGACGATCGAGGACAGTTCCTCGGTGCTCAGGGCGTCGAAGAGCACGATGTCATCGAGCCGGTTGAGGAACTCGGGCTTGAAGGTCGAATGCACGACCCCCATCACCGCCTTCTTCTGCTCGTCGACACTCAGTGACTGATCGACGAGGAACTGCGAACCGAGGTTCGAGGTCATGATCAGGATCGTGTTCCGGAAGTCGACCGTGCGTCCCTGACCGTCGGTGAGACGACCGTCGTCGAAGACCTGGAGCAGGATGTCGAAGACACTCGGGTGTGCCTTCTCCACCTCGTCGAGGAGGACCACGGAGTATGGGCGACGGCGCACAGCCTCGGTGAGCTGACCACCCTCGTCGTAGCCGACGTAGCCCGGAGGGGCACCGACCAGGCGGGAGACCGTGTGCTTCTCCCCGTACTCGCTCATGTCGATGCGGATCAGGGCCCTCTCATCGTCGAAGAGGAAGTCCGCGAGGGACTTCGCCAGCTCCGTCTTGCCCACGCCGGTGGGGCCGAGGAACAGGAAGGAACCCGTGGGACGGTCCGGATCGGCGATGCCGGCGCGTGAGCGTCGGATTGCGTCGGAGACTGCGCTGACCGCGTTCTTCTGACCGATGAGACGCTTGCCCAGCACATCCTCGGCGCCCAGCAGCTTCTCGATCTCGCCCTGCATCAGACGACCGGCCGGGATGCCGGTCCAGGAGGAGACGACCTCGGCGATGTCATTGCTCGAGACCCGATCGCTGACCATCGGATCGGTCTCGGTCTCGGCATCGGCCTCCTCCGCCTCGGCGAGGTCGATCTCCTTCTGCACGGCGGGGATCTCCCCGTAGAGCAGACGTGATGCCGTCTCCAAGTCGGTGTCACGCTGAGCCTTGTCCGCTTGGGAGCGCAGCTCGTCGAGCTTCGTCTTGAGCTCGCCGACCCGGTTGAGCCCGGCACGCTGGGACTCCCAGGTGGCTTCGAGCGCGTGCAGCTCCTCCTCACGATCTGCGAGATCGGCACGCAGGGCGTTGAGGCGCTCCAACGAAGCCGTGTCTGTTTCCTTCGACAGCGCCATGTCCTCCATCTTCAGCCGGTCCACCGCGCGACGGAGCTCATCGATCTCGACGGGAGCCGAATCGATCTCCATGCGCAGCCGGGAGGCGGCCTCGTCGACGAGGTCGATGGCCTTGTCCGGCAGCTGGCGACCGGTGATGTAGCGGTTGGACATGGTCGCAGCTGCGATGAGGGCGCCGTCGTTGATCGAGACCTTGTGGTGGGCCTCGTAGCGTTCCTTGAGGCCACGCAGGATCGCGACTGTGTCCTCGACGCTGGGCTCACCGACGTAGACCTGCTGGAACCTGCGTTCGAGTGCCGGATCCTTCTCGATGTTGGTGCGGTATTCGTCGAGTGTGGTGGCGCCGACGAGCCGCAGCTCACCGCGGGCGAGCATCGGCTTGAGCATATTGCCGGCATCCATGGCGGAGTCTCCGGTGGCGCCGGCACCGACGACGGTGTGGAGCTCATCGATGAAGGTGATGATCTGACCATCGGCATTCTTGATCTCCTCGAGGACGGCCTTGAACCTCTCCTCGAACTCACCGCGGTACTTCGCACCGGCGACCATGGCGGACAAGTCCAGGCTGATCAGCGTCTTGTCGCGCAGGGATTCGGGCACGTCCCCGGCCACAATCCGCTGGGCCAGTCCTTCGACCACAGCAGTCTTGCCGACACCGGGGTCGCCGATGAGGACAGGGTTGTTCTTCGTCCGGCGGGACAGGACCTGGATCACCCGTCGGATCTCCTTGTCGCGGCCGATGACGGGATCGAGTTCGGCCTCACGCGCGGTGGCGGTGAGGTCGACACCGTACTTCTGAAGCGACTGCATCGTGTCCTCGGGGTTCTCCGAAGTGACTTTCCTGCCGCCGCGCAGATCGGGCAGGGCCGCCAGCAGGGCGTCACGATCGGCGCCGCCGTGGCGCAGCGCTTCACCGGCTCCGTCTTTGCCTGCAGCCGCCGCGAGCAGCAGGTGCTCCGTGGAGACGAACTGATCGCCGAGGCTGGTCATCTCCTCCTGCGCGAGATTCATCATCTCGAGTCCGGAACGCGAGAGTCCCGGCTGGGCGACGGTCTGTCCGCTGACGGTGGGGAATCCGTCGATGACCGAGCGGACCGAGGTCAGCACTGTCCGCGGATCGGCCCCGACCTTGGTCACCAGGTTCGAGGCCAGAGAGTCCGCCTGATCCAGCAGTGCCGCAACCAGGTGGGCAGGCTCGACCTGATTGTTCCGCCTGGCCACGACGTCGTTGACCGCGGACTGCAGCGTCTCGCGTGATTTGGTTGTCATCTGTGCGTCCATGCGCATCTCCTTCACAAATGTTCTTCGCAACTGTCCCGTGAACAGGAATTGCTCTCGAAGAGTCCAACACCCACAAAGTTGAGTCTATTCCACTCAACTTTTGAGCTGCCTGGAGATTGGCAGCGAAACGACGTGCGGTCCTCACCGCAACAGCACGGATTGAAGGTCGAAGCGACGCAGTACTCTGTCGGCGATCTCCGGGTCGGTGCCGCGCTCGCGTCTGGCCTTGAGCACCTCCGCACGGGCGGACTGCAACGCCTTGGTCTGCACCTGCGCCATGGCTTCCCGGTTCTCCTTGAGGGTCATCGCCTGTTCCGAGCTGGCCTGATCGTCCGAGGTTCCCAGCAGCTGTGTGTAGAGGATCTTGAAGCGGGCCCGGAGCGGTTCGGCGACCTCATCGGGCAGGGCCTCGTCGTTCTTGATCTGGTGGATGGCGGCCTGATAGGCACGCACCGCGATCTCCTTCGTTGCCTGGCGTTCCTTCTCCGCCTCATCGTCGATGCCGAGGACGTTGACGATGGTGGGGAAGGTCAGGCCGGCCAGCACCAGAGTGACGAGCAGGATGACGGCGGCCGCGACGAGGATGTAGGAGCGGCCCGGGAACGGCTCGCCGGTCGCGGTCGTCGTCGGGATCGACAGCGCCAGCGCGATCGTGGCCAGACCGCGCATTCCACCCCAGGTCATGAGCGTGGCATCACTGGCATTGAGCGGTGCCGCGTCGGGGTCGTCCTCCTTCCGCTTGTTCTCCAGCACGGTTCCGATCAGCAGCCAGCCGAATCTCACCGCGATGACGACGAGCGCGATGGCCAGTCCCACGAGGACGGCTTTGCCCAGGTCATCGGGCTGGGATTCGACGACCATGCGCAGGTCGAGGCCGATGAGGCCGAAGGCGATGCCGGTGATGAGCATTTCGAGGACCTGCCACGTCGACGCCTGGGTGACGCGTTCGGCGGAATTGCCCTCCACATCGCGTCTGCGCACTTCGAGTGCGGCCACGACGACGGCGATGACGCCGCTGGCATGGAAATGCTCGGCGATGAGATAGACGCCGAAGGGCAGCATGAGCATGAGCGAGGAGCGGGCGATCGTATGGTCGATCTTCTCCATCACCCACCACACGATGAACACGACGACGAGGCCGATGCTGATCGCGATGACTGCGGAGACGAGAAAGGACAGGACGAGCTGACCGAAGTCCACCTCGGTGCCGGCCATCGCCGCGGCCATCGCAGTCTGGAAGATCACGAGGGACGCGGCATCGTTGAACAGCCCCTCGCTCTGCAGCGTGGACATGATCCGCCGAGGTATCGACACGGTGCCGGCGACCGCATCCACGGCGACGGGGTCGGGCGGGGCGAGCATAGCTCCCAGCGCCACCGCCGCGGCGATCGTGATCCCGGGAATCAGGAGGACTGCGGTTCCGGCCACGGCCGCCACCGTCACCCCGACGAGCGCGACCGCCATGCCCAGGATCGTGCGCCAGCGGATGGCGAAGAGCGCCCATGAGGTCTTCTGGGCTGCGGCGAACAGGAGCGGGGGCAGGAACAGGGGCAGGATCAGCTCGGGCTCGATGGTGATCTCGGCGAATGTGGGAATGAACGCACCGGCGATGCCGATGAGGACCATCAGTGCAGGCCAGGGGAGGCGCAGCTTCTGTCCCAGCCCGACGACCACGCTGGTTGCTGCGCCGAATCCGATGATCATCAGCAGGGTCGTCATGGTCGTCTCCTCGGTGTGGTCGCCCGCGCCGTGGGCCAGAACTGCGGCGTCGATGTCAGTCAGCATCGTCTGCTCGAGGGGCGCCGGGTGAGGATCTCGAAAGAAATCCACCTCAGGTTTCCGCGCCGGACCAACGATTATTTGGCAGAATACTGTTATGTCTGACTCAATTGTATTCTCTGTGGCCGACGACGCAGTCGCGACGGTTTCGATCAACGAACCGGACACCCGGAATGCGCTGTCACTGGCGGTGATGAATGAGCTCATCGACACCCTCGCCGAGGTGGGCCGGCGCACCGATGTCCGTGCAGTCATCCTGGCCACCGCAGGCCACGTCTTCAGCTCCGGACATGATCTCAAGGAGATCCGCGGGGCCGAGCTTGAATCGCAGCAGGAGACCTTCGCCGTCTGCTCCCGGCTCATGCAGCTCATCCAGTCGATCCCGCAGCCGGTCATCGCGCAGGTCCAGGGCGTGGCGACCGCGGCCGGCTGTCAGCTCGTCGCCAGCTGCGACCTGGCTGTGGCTGCGCAGTCGGCTCGTTTCGCCACCCCGGGTGTGAAGATCGGTCTGTTCTGTTCCACGCCCATGGTGGCGCTGACCCGGGCGGTGCCGGCGAAGACCGCGATGCGGATGCTGCTGACCGGAGACTTCCTCAGTGCTGCCGATGCGCTGACGTTCGGGCTGGTCTCCGATGTGGTCGCCGAGGACGAGTTGGAGATGGCGAGTGTGGAGCTGGCGCGGAAGGTCGCGTCGGCCTCGTCGGCTACAGTGGCAATAGGCAAGGCAGGGTTCTACGAGCAGCGTGATCTGCCTGTGGCGGATGCCTATGCGCACATGTCGGAGGTGATGGCGCGCAATGCCGTCGCGGCCGATGCGCAGGAAGGGATCGACGCTTTTCTGGGCAGAAGGCAGCCTCAGTGGCAGCATCGGGGCTGACAATGTGATTTCCGATGACTGTGGACTTGTTCGGAACCACCGGATGAGATGCTTCAGACGATGATGGAGGATCAGACGTGGCGGTAATCGTGACCGGAGCCAGCGGCTTCATCGGTGGCGCCATCGCCCGTGCCCTGGCGACCAGGGATGAGACGGTCTATGCTCTGGGTCGACGCGATCCTGAGATCTCCGGCGTGAACTTCCAGACCTGGGACATCACCGAACCTGCGCCCGAGACGGTCAGGTCTCTGGCGAAGAAGGCCTCGGCGGTCTTCCACTGCGCAGGCATCGCCGAGGTCAGCGTCGACGATGATGAGCTCTACAATGTGAAGGTCACGGGGACCAGGAACGTGCTCGACGCATTCCCGAAGGCGCGGATCGTGCACATCTCCTCGACGACGGTCTATTCCACCAACGAGCCTCATACGGACCTGTGGGAAGAGGCCGGCCCCAAGGACCCGAACGACTTCCACGACGCGTACTCGAGGACGCATGCTCTGGCCGAACAGCTTGTGACGCGGATCCGCCCCGACGCGGCCATCCTCAGACCAGCCGCGGTCTACGGGCCCGGGGAGTCGATGCTCATGCCGTATCTGAGCCGAGTGGCGAAGAAGGGAGTCCTGCGACTTCCCGGCGGCGGCAGGCAGAAGATCACCCTGACTCATATCGACAATCTGGTGCGGGCGGCGATCGCCTGCGTTGACGTGCCCTCCGCCTCGGGCCCGTTCAACATCGGCGACCCGACCCCGTACAAGCTCAAGGACGCAGTCTCCACGCACTTCGCCCGCATGGATTATGAGCCTGTGGTCATCGAAGCGATCGCCAAGGACAAGGCGCTGTTCGCCGCGAAGCTGGGGCTGAAGATCAAGACGTTCTTCCATCGGGGCAACCGCACCGAGCTGTTCATCGTCGAGTACCTCCAGCACGATCGCACGTACAATCTCACCCGTCAGCAGCGGGTGCTGGGGATCTCGACGACACAGTTCCTCCTGCCGTCACGATTCCAGTAGTCGCGATCACCGCTTCAGGCCATGCTTTCGAGCCACGATCTTCGACAGGGTCTCGCGGGGGAGCAGCCGTTTGAGCGCGAAGACCAGTGGAGCTCCGCTGCCGACGGCGTAGAACTGTCGGGGCCTGTCGGCTTCGATGGCCGTGACGATCTTCGCGGCGACAGTGGCAGCCGAGATCCCGCCCTGCTCGTTGCGATCCAAGTGTTCAAGCATCGTGGCCACATCGTGTTCGTAGACCGAGTCGGGCCTGAGATACTTGGTGCGACGTGCGCCGATTCCGGTGGCGATCGAGCCGGGCTCGACGACGCTGATCCACACCCCGAAGGGAGTGAGCTCCTGGCGGGCGGCGGTGGCGAATCCGCGCAGGGCCGCCTTTGCTGCAACATACGAGCTGCGGTGGGCGAGGGGGAAGCTCGCGAGCATTGATCCCACCATGATGATGCGGCCGTGTCCTCGACTGCGCATGTGGGGCAGAACCGACTGACTCAGCTGCAGCGGACCGAAGACGTTGGTGCGGAACACATGATCGACCGCCTCGGCGGGGAGTTCCTCGAACGGTCCCGACTGACTCTCCCCAGCATTGTTGACGAGAACGTCGACCGACTCGACCTGCTCCTCCAGTGCTGCGATGCTGTCGCCATCGGACAGGTCGAGCCGAAGGTAGCGCACACCGGGGACCCGTTGGGTCTCGGGAATGCCGCTGGGGTTCCGGCTCGTGGCCAGAACCGAATATCCACGTTCGGCCAGCATCTTGACCAGGGCCGCGCCGATGCCGGACGTGCCGCCGGTGACGAGGACGGTGCGGTCTCGTCCTGGCGCGCTCATCTGTCTCGCCCCGCTGTGTCGGCGTGTGCTGTGTCGGCGTGTGC
>JAKDSA010000090.1 GCA_030457025.1 Brevibacterium sp.
GCCCCCAAACCTAGCACTCCGGCCCCCTCCGCAGGGTGCGGTGTATTTCCGCGCCCGGCCCTTGGGGGGGGGGGGTCGACTCGACTGTCGATTGTGACGTCATCGTGTGAAGTGTCCGCTTCTACTTCGCTGCCGTGGCGGCCTTGTCGAGTTCGTCGAGGTAGTCATCGAGAACGAAGGAGATGGACAGCGGTGTGGGGTTCGTAGCAGTGCCGAGCGGGGCATCACCGGGCAGGTTGACGATCGACTTGTTCTTGACCGCGGGCATCTGAGACAGCAGCTCGTCGTCTTCGAGCGTCGTGACCAGGTCGTCGCCGCCGTAGGTGACGATGATGTCGACATCGTCGAAGACGTCGGCCTGTTCGGCGCTGACGGTCGAGGAGAATTGATCGGTCTCGTCGGAGGCCTTCTGGATGCTGGCGGGTGCCTGCATGCCCAGGTCCTCGAAGAACATGGCGCGGGTGTCATGCGTGGTGTAGAAGTTCACCTCGGACAGGTCCGAGGGATCCACGTGGGTCAGGAACATCGTCGACATGTCCTTGATCGCAGGGTGGTCGGCGACCGCCGAGTCGATCTCGGTCTCGAGGTCCTTGACGAGCTCCTCGCCTTCCTCTGCCAGACCGATCGCCTTGCTGTTGATCTCGATCATCTCTCGCCAGGGAGTTCCCCAAGCGGTCTCCGGGTAGGCGACGACGGGCGCGATCTCGCTGAGGGTGTCGTAGTCCTCCTGGGTGAGACCGGAATACCCGGCGAGGATGACGTCGGGCTGGGTATCGGCGACAGCCTCGAAGTCGATGCCGTCGGTCTCGTCGAAGAGAGCCGGAGTCTCTGCATCCAGCTCCTCGAGCTTGTCTTCGACCCAGGGGAGGACGCCGTTGCCGTCATCGTCGCCGAAGTCGGCACTGGCCATGCCCACCGGGACGACGCCCAGTGCCAACGGCACCTCGTGGTTGGCCCAGTTGACGGTGGCCACCCTTTCGGGCTTCTCCTCGATCGTGGTGGTGTCGAGTGCGTGCTCGATAGTCACCGGTGTCCAGGACTCGTCGCCGCCCTTCGCATCTGCGGGGGTCTCGGTAGATGAGCAGGCGGTGAGCACGAGTGCGGTGGACATGGCTGCTGCAACGGTCATTGCGCGAAGCGGATGGGACATCTCTTCCTTTCGTAGGTGCTTCTCAGCACACCCCAGAAGCGAGATTGAGTTAGGTGTGCCTAAACAAACTATCGGAGGAATCGCCTGCGCGCAATGGAGTATTTACGACAGATGATTTCGCGAAACGGACACGAGTGATCTTCAGCTCGCGTGCTCCTCAGTTCGCGCTGGGGCGGAACTGTCCCGGTGTGGTGCCCGTGATGCGCTTGAATGCAGTCGTGAATGCACTGACCGAGCGATAGCCGACGCCGGCGGCCGCTTCGTCGACCTCTCCGCCGAGGCTGATCATGCTCACCGCGTGCTGGACCCGTGCCGTCGTCGCCCAGCGCCCGAAGCCGAGACCCGTCTCTGCCTCGAAGGCGCGGGTGATGGTGCGGCCGCTGATCCCCAGTTTCCTCGCCCAGTCCTGGAGACTCGAGGCATCCGCCGGGCCCTCGATGATCGCGTTGGCGATCGGAGCGATGAGCGGATTGCTCGGCATGTGAAGCAGAAGCTCGTTGTCCGCTGGCGTCATGACGTCGAGGATCATCGCCTCGGTGAGTGAGTAGGAGGAAGTCCCCGGATCGGTGTGCTGAAGTCGATCGAGAAGGAGCCGGAGCAGAGGGGTGATGGCGATGGCAGTGGGCCGATCGCTGACAAGCGGGTTGTCGAGGCTGAACTGCGCGGCGTAGACGACGACGCCGGCGGGCGTCCATCCGGAGTGCCGTACTCCTGCGGGAATCCACATCCCTAAGGGCGGGGTGATCGTCCACGTGCGCTGATCGATCGTGACCGTGCCGACCCCGGCCTCGCGCCAGAGCAGCTCATGTGTCGGATGCGAATGTTCGGACCAGTAGGTCTCGTGCTCCATCGCCTCCTGGGAGCCGATGATCCGCAGCGGCATCTCCACCTGACCTGCGGTGTAGCTCGGCAGCGTCCGTTCGGAGGCCGTCGCCACGCGTGCGGTCTTGGAGCGGAAGGGTCTGATCGTGGGCACCTCACCAGGATAGGCGCAGCCGACCGCGATCTGCGCCCCCGACCTGGGCAGGCGCAGTGAGCCTCGACTAGACGGCCACGATGTGAGGGTGCTGTCGGTGGAAATCGGTGGCCTGCTGGAAGGTATGCCCAGCGGCCAGCAGCAGGCCCTCCTTGAAGTCACCGGCGACGAACTGAGCAGCCAGCGGGGTGCCGCGCTCGGTGAAGCCGGCGGGCAGAGTGATCGAGGGCATGCCACAGTTGTCGATCGGTGCCGTCGGAATCGTGACTCCGGCGAACAGCTCGGCGTCGGAGCCGAGATTCTCCATCTGTGAAATCGTCGGTGAGGCGGCTCCGATGCCTGGAAGCAGCAGCAGGTCGATGTCGGACATGAGAGCGCGCATGCGACCGGTGAATGCTCGCCGGGATTCGAGCAGCTCGTGGTAGTCGATGGCGCTGAGGCCGCGCCCGATCTCGATGAGGCCGGCGAGGTCGGGACCGTACTCGGCCGACCTCCTCGCCTACGTTCGCGAGGGTGACCATGTGCGGGTCGCCTCCATGGATCGTCTGGCGAGGTCGGTGGTTGACCTGCATGAGCTGGTCGACGGTCTCGTGAACCGACGGGTATCGGTTGAGTTTGTCAAGGAGAGCGTGTCTCTTGCACCAGGCTCGTCCCGACCGATGGACCGTCTTCTCCTGACGGTGCTCGGGGGCATCGCAGAGTTCGAGCGCAGCCTGATCCGGGAACGGCAGGCCGAGGGTATAGCCGCTGCAAAGAAGAAGGGCGTATACGACCGTCCTAACTCATTGTCTCCCGGTCAGGTGGCAGAGGCCCGCCATCGAGCATCAGAGGGTGTACCTAAATCGAGGATTGCGCGTGAGGCAGGGGTATCGCGGACGACGCTCTACGAAGCTCTAGCCGGGCGAGGCGTTTACGCAAGTGGCAAGTATGTTGCTGCGCTCGCTGACAAAGATTCGATCACAAGTATGGAGGCGATTAGCAATGAATGAGAAGATCGACCAGAGCACCGAGCAGAGCTATTACGAAGTGTTGGAGAAATGGTTCGACGAGGAACGCGGAGCCTATGAGGAATGGGGTGTGGATCCCGAGGGTTGGGAAGACTACCTCGATTGGCTCTGGGAACAGCGCGAAGTTCGGGAAAGGGCACCGTCGACTGTCCACGGTTTTTACGAACTGCCGGGCACGATAGCTGAGTTCGTCCGGGACCGTCCTTTCCCGAGTACGCCAAATGGTCGATTCCCGTATTTGCTCGTCATGGTGGTGCGGGCGATGAATGGCGGTGCTCTTCCGTCGAGGTTTTCGGATCGGGATTCGTTCGAGTCCGAGTACGCGGAACTAAAGGGTATCGCAGAACGAGCTAATCTGTTGGGCGACTGCGAAGCAGACGCCTGACATGCGCACGATCAGCGCGAACATGGGTTCTGATAGAAGTGGTGTATGTCGTGGTTACGGACGTCGCTGAAGAACGCTGCTCATCGAAAGTTGCTGGAGCAAAGCGGGTGCTTGTTCTACGTCAATGATGACCACAGGACCACGCAGAGTAGCGATCTGCTTCACTTGGCTTCAGAGTGGTTCGTGTCCGTGTTTCACGTTCTCCAGACACCGACCACGGCACCGATGACCATTGATGCAGTATTGGACATGCGGTTGTCGGAAGCTCGGGGTACCGGCAGCGACAGGCCCCGAACGCTCAGTGATATTGCAGAGAATGAGAAACTCGCTGTTGGCTCAGACCTAGGGAGCGTCCTAGAACTAATGGTGCTGAAAGTTCCGAACCTGTCTGAACTCTCACACGCCCTCGATGCGGGTCTTGAGATTCCCACATGGATCGTGCGGACACCGTCGAAGGACTACCAAGCTGGCTGGGTGATGACGCGAAGGAACCGGGATTTGAAAGCCGCGGTCATACCGAAGACCGGAAGAGTAGCGGCGAAAGTTCTCGGTTGGCCCATGGAAAGTCATTTTGTGAATCCCGCGAACCCTGACAACCCTCTGATCTTTGCGAATATGGGAGGCGGGCACCGCCCTGCGCAAATGGTTGAGAAGTCGGCTAGAACCGCAAAGGGAAAGGGGTATCGCGCTGATGGCTCGGACGACATCACCGAGGAGCTCAAGTCTGTCCGAGGGCGAGCCGGAGGTGTTGCCACTTCTGCGCGCAAAGCCGCCTCTTCTCAAGAGAATGTCGGTAAGGCACGGGATAAGAAGAGCGAGAGAACGCGACAGCGAGCGGAATGGATCCACGAGCTTCGAGCTGAACATTTGGATCCACGCGAGATTTCCGCGATTGTCGGGTGCACCGTCCGGACTGTGCAGCGGTACTTGCGGGAGGACCGTTGAGCAAGGGCATAACGTGGCAGTTTGTTGTCCCGGAGAATGAGCTTGCCGCCACCGGGTATGAGTATCAGGCTGGGAGCATCTATTCTTTGGCGCTTCGGTATCAGAACGCGTCACAGGGCGACCAGGGCGCACGAGATGCTGTTGTAGCACAAATCGCGGATATTGTTGAAGACATCGGAATCTTCCCGATCACCTACTTCTCCTTACGCGGAGCGCGGGCAGAGATACTCGAATGTATGGCGGTCGAGCCTGCGTACGGGTTTCAGCGGGAGACTGATGTGGTTAACGCCGGTGTCTCCGCTGCCGGAGTTGACCTATGTAGGTGGATGTTCCCGAACCTGCACGCGACGGTGGCGACCTCGGATGGGGTATCGCTGCTGGAAAAGTTCAGCGACCGTAAACGGCTGGAGAAGGCCATCCAGTGGGCGTGTAGTGGTACGAGGCCGCAAAATACGAAGAAAGCAATATCAGCTGGATGGCTATATGCCGGACTACGTGGAGGCGGCGCAGCCCCGACCAACTTTCCGCCTATGGCGGCCAAAGCGATCTTTGAACGGTTTACCCCGATGAACGGGGTCATCTGGGACCCGTCAGCAGGGTTCGGTGGGCGTCTTCTTGGCGCAATGACCTCCAAAAATGGGTACACCTATATCGGTACCGACCCGGAACCAGAGACTATCGAGCACCTGCGCCAGCTTGGTGCGATTGTGGAGTCAGTAACCGGTCGCCCGTACAGCTTCGAAGTCCACGAGATCGGCTCGGAAGACTATGTTGAAAGATGTGAGGACGTGGATTTCGTGTTCACCTCGCCACCATACTTCGACCTGGAAGACTATGGTCAGCATGGTGATCAGGCGGCCTACCAACGTCAGAGCCATATTCGATATCCCACACCTGAAGAGTGGGTTCAGGGTTATCTCCGGGGTACCGTCAGGAACATATACCGTGCACTGAAGCCAGGGGCGTGGTGCGTGATCAACGTAGCGGACACCATGATGGCCAAAGACGACCGTGGAAGGCCGACTGACTACGTCGACGACTGGGTGGAAATCTCCGAAGAAGAGGGTTTATTGCTACGTCGCCGCGGATCGTACGCAGTCAAAGCACGGCCCGGAACTGAACATCAGGCCACTGGGCGGTTTGATGAGATGGCGCAACGTGTTAAGGGGCGACGGCGAGAACCCTTGCTGATTTTTCAGAAGCCGCGACGGTATTGAGGCATCTGAATCATCTGCGACATACAGTAACTATTGGAAGCGACATTCAGTAAGAGAATTCAAGGTGTCTTCGCATCATGGGCGATGCATAGCTCTGGTTCTTCTCTTCTGCCGCTGTACGTTGCTGTGTCGGTACGTGGCGGCTGTTTCGGTACTCCCGCCCGCACACGCCCGCACACGGCTCTCCCGCGCCTGTGCTGTGCTGTCGGGGCCGACTGTCTCCGTTATGGTGCACTTGCGGCGCTTGTGCGGCTGCTGCCGTCCAGTTTCTGCTCGTGCCTGTACTCCTCCGACTCCCACCCATTACACGATGACTCGATGGTCGGGTATTGACTTCTGGCGACGTTACGAGGGTAAATCCTGAGGCCGATTTGCCTTCCTAACCGCGGATCTGCGGCTTGGGTCTAATGGAAGTCGAAAAATGTTCAGGAAGATGATCAATGCGTCAGGCGCCCCGTATGCTGAATTGGCCAGTACTGTCAATAGGGAATTGCGCTCACGCGGAATTGGGTGGAAAGGCGATCAGTCTCCGTGCTCTACGAAGACTGAACGCATTGAAGCTACAGGTACTAAGCAAAAAACTGCTGATTGCTGTATATCCCTGGACCCGGGAGGTAGCCGACCATGGTGCAGGAAATGTGCAGCTGAATACCTCGCAGTCTCGACTAAGACTCTCGCTAACTGGAATGCGTCCAATTCCGGACCAAGAAATATTGGCCGACCCGGGAAGCCTCGATACTTGAGGTCAGAACTGCTCGCCTGGCTGACCGACGGGCAGGTGCGGTCATGACTCCGTTCACGAAAACCAAATACCCCGGAATCTACATCTATCAGTCAAAACACCGTAACAAGCTGTATGCCGTCAAATACCGCCGGGCGAACGGGAGTCCATCGACGAAGCGAGGTTTCAGTACGATTGCAATGGCCAGGGAATGGCTATCAAAATTTGAGGAAAGCAAGCGAAACGGCGCCGAAATGCGGCCTTCGAAAGGACGCATTCCTGTCCGAGAACTTGCTGTCAAATGGTTCAAGGCTAAGGAAAACAGTCTGAAGCCGTCTGCATTCTCAAGCCTTGAATCGTCCTGGGATACCCATGTGGCCCCCCGATGGGCAGATGTGCCGGTTGGTCGAATTACCACTGCGGATATACAGGAATGGGTCGATAATATTACGGCCAAAAAGCGAAATATCGGACAGCCTGCATCCGCGACCGTTGTCATTCGTTGCGTCGGCGTCCTCAAGGGAGTTTTGAATTTTGCGGTGAGAGATGGGTGCATACCAAATAATCCTGCCGATCAAAAGAAATTGGAGCTGCCCAAAAAAGGAAAGCGCAAGGTTGAGTCTGAGAGGCGTTATCTATCGGTTGAAGAAGTGAAAAGGCTGGCACAAAACGTTGATCCAGACCGTGCACCTATTATTTGGTTGACGGCTGTAATGGGTCTGCGCTTCGGAGAGGTGAACGGTTTGCAGGCTGAAGACTTCAACCTCGCCCGCAAGCGATTGCACGTTCGCCGATCATGGTCCCAGGACCGCCACGGCAAGTGGCACATGGGGCCGCCGAAGAACGGTACGGCAAGGACCGTCCCCATCCCGTCATTCCTTGTTCCGGGCTTCCAGCAGCTTCTCGCCGATTTGCCGCGTGGTGCTCGCGTCTTCACTCGACGTTCCGGAAGCGCGAAGCCGCTTCCGTACCCGGGGAAAGCGAACGGCTGGCGTGAGGCGAGCTGGTTGGAGCAAGGCCTCGTGCGAGCGGGTATCGCCCGGTTGACGGTGCATGACCTGCGACACACTGCCGCCTCACTTTCAGTGCAGGCGGGTGCTCACGTGGTGGCACTGCAGAGGATGTTGGGACACGCTAACGCGGCCGAAACGCTCGACACGTATGCTGATCTGTTTGACGGTGACCTGGACCAGGTGGCCGACTGTCTCGACGCGGTGTTCAGTGGGCATTGACCGCACGGTGCGCAGTCTCGAGCTGCACAGGGGCCACACTCTGACCGCGTCGTGTCTATTCGCCGCTGGTGTTTCTGGGCGTGTGGTCAGATCGTGGTCACAAGCGAGTTGTGGGGCGGCCGGGACCGGTGTTTACGCTGGTCACGGCGCTATCCTCCTGTAAGTCTGTTGGGTTTCGAATCCCCTATCCTCCGCAGAGAGAAGAAGCCCCTCACCTGGAAATACTCGGGTGAGGGGCTGCTTTGCATTCACGGTTTGTGCTCATATTTGTGCTCCCCCTCTTTGTCAGACTGGTCTTGAGTCACCCCGCTAATCGAAGTGAGGAAGAATCATGACCGTCTCCCGTGGTTATAGTAGCGACGAGATCCGGGGCTTCATTGCCGAGTATGACACCATCCCATTCGGGAAAAAGCTCCTATGGGTCGAAGAGCAGTCATTCACCAAATGGCAGCTCTATCGGTGGATGCGAGCAAGCTTTTCCGGTGATCTCGACCGAGGACTGGTCCCGAGAGAGAATGGGACCATGTCGATACCCTCCCGCCGGAAGACTCGGGCACAGGAAATGGCCCCGAACCACGATGAAGACTTGGCTGCACTGCTGGCTGCTCAGGAGAAGGAACTGGCAGCCAAGGATGTTGAGATCAATCGCCAGGCTGACCAGATCCATCGGCTTGAAGAGGCCACCGATGCGTTGGGAAAAGCTATTGGGCTCTTGCACGACCGCGACGTGCACGAGTCCGCGCCCAGGCTGTCCACGGCGATTCCGAGGCCCAAGAGTTCCTGACTCGTGAGAACACGCTCGTGGCCGACCTGGCGGGCCTGCTGGGTTCGCAGCGGGCTGCGTTGACCACGGTCGGGCTCTCTCGTGGGTCGTGGCAGAACCGCCAGGTACCGCCGCCACAGGTGAGTGCGCCGATCCATCAGGCTGATCGGGCGTATGAGAGTCGGATCAGTCAGGAGGACCGGAGTCGGATCGGGGATCTGATTCTGGCTGGTTGGGCGGGCGGGAACTCGGTGTCACATTCCTATGCCGCGGCGTGGGACCAAGGCCTGTATCTGGCATCCCAGCGGTCGTGGTGGCGAATCGCGGCCGAGATCGAGGACCAGATGCTGCGTCCCCAGATCCCGAAGAAGTCGGGCAAACGCAGTCCTCGTCAGGTGCCGGTGTTGAAGGCCACGGGCCCGGGCCAGGTGTGGTCCTGGGATATCACCGACTTGTATTCGACCTGGTCGGGTGTGGTGTTCAAGGCGTACAAGATCATCGATATCTTCTCCCGTGAGATCAAGGGGTACCGGGTCGAGGAGCGCGAGAGTGATCACATGGCTGTTGAGATGTTTCGTACCGCGATTGCTGCCCATGGTGGCCCTGGTGTGGTCCATGCCGATTCTGGTCCGGCAATGACGTCGAATGCGTTGCGTGACTACCTCACCGGCGAGGGTGTTGACCTGTCTCATAACCGTCCGTATGTGTCGAATGACAATCCGTTTTCCGAGGCAAGTTTTCGCACGATGAAGTATCGGCCCACGGATCTTCGAGTCGGTCAAGGCTGCCCGCGAGTACGTGGATGGTTACGTTCTTTGGTACAACCGTGAGCACCGACATTCCGGGATCGCGTTGTTCACTCCCTCGCAGGTTAATGACGGGTCTTGGAAGCAGGTGTGGGAGGTTCGAGATACTGCTTTAAAGGCGTACTACAACACGAACAGGGCGCGTTTCAGTCGATCCCCGACGACGCCGGCACCCTATGACGTCGTCGGGATCAATCTGTCTGAGGCTGAGAGACAGTCAGCGAAAGAAATGATCTGTATTTAATCGAAGTGACTCAACACAGCTTGACATCGGGCGTCCGGCCTACTTTTTCGCCTGCCTCAGCATCGAGAGACGTTCAGCGGCATCTGCTTGCATGGACGGTAAAACGTGGCTGTAGGAGTCCATTGGTATCCCTATCGTCGTACAGGGAGGCCAGGGACGAACTCACCAGCGTGCGCGCCCAGTACAGCCGAATCCTGGAGGGAGCGTGAGCAGATCACCGAAGATGACCGACAAGCTCATTGCGGAACTCAGGGACTGTGCCGCTGATCTCGGGTCCGTGCTCTCAGAGCGATGCCGTCACTACCCTACGCCCAATCTCGTCATTGTGGTCACTTACCGACACGACGGGACCAGTCTGCAAGTCCAAACACAAGAAGAACGACCCCAGTGGAACTTCCGCTAAGAAGTCATCCACAGGGGCCGACACCAAACACCAGTGATCCTTGCAAGGAGACCACCAGATGTCTTTACCTGGTTCTACCACCGAGCCTGACCTGTCTCCATATGCGACTGGCGTGTCCGTAACCGCGTGGAGCACGGCGAGTAAGCAGAAAACGATGTGGCGGCTGTGGGGTCAACTTCCCCCAGCCGGCCGCTTTCGTATTCACCGGGATATAGTAATGGGATGTCCCCTGAGCCTCGTTTGCAATCACCACCGTGGTCTCAGAACGATCTCAGGGCGCTAGGAAAGGCTTTGCGTGATGACACGCCACCGCCGAGCAAAGCGCCAGATTATGAGGAAGTACTTGCCTGGTATTTGGACTTTTCGGGTGATGTCTTGCAGCACCTCGAGAACCTGGATTGGGAGCCGCTTGGGTTGACTGCTACTCCTGGGACTTCGCGGCCAAAGACGATTGGCACTTTGGTTGAGAAGTTGAGGCGGGATCCTTCAACCCCGCTGCAGAATGTGGGAGACCTAGCAGGCGTCCGCATCGACGCCGAAATGACACTCTCGGTTCAGACAGCATTCGCCGAGTCGGTCGCGGCCATGGTTCGCGATGAGGTCGGCGAAAAGAACGTCTTCATCAAGGATCTTCGTGATGGTGACCATAGCGGGTATAGGGCTGTGCATGTCCTGGCGAAATTTCCTGCTGGACGATGCGAGATTCAGCTTCGCACGCGGTTACAGAGCGCGTGGGCGAATGCGTATGAGCTTCTGGCCATGATCGTTGGACGTGGTATCAGGTATGGAGAATCACCTTCGATTGTTCCTGCTCGAGGACTCGTTGAGTCAATGCAACGACAATCTGGAACACTCGCGAGCCTCGAGTGGCACGCTGATCGACTTGGGCACCTATCTCAGGTATCTGAATCGGTCGAAGAGGATACGCGCGAAATTCTGGAATCGAAGTACAATGAAAATAAGCAAGTCGAGGAGCAGATCGTGCGGTCGTTGAAAGAGACCGAGCATGCTCTCCTCGCGATAGTGAAAGGGGACCGTGATGACTAAGTTCGTCCTCGCATATAACAAGCGCACTGCAGAACTTGACGTACTCGAGAAGTTTCGGGAATCAAAGGATGCTGTGCACCGCCGCATGCAGCTTGCAGAAACTCATGCAGGTTCCGACTGGGAGCTGGCAGTGCTGACGAGCCAGGACGAGGGCACCCTTCGTTCAACCCATCAGCGGTATTTCGCTGCGACTGCCTGAACCGCCCCCTAGGCGTGTTGCTAACTGAATACGTATTCGCCCCAGGGCGGTCTTGTTTGAGGCCGTCCTGGGGCTTTTTCTGCATTCATGGACACGTTCTGGTAACGAATCACAGGTGACGCCTTAAAATCTTTATACCTGGTTTCTGATTCAACAACGGAAGTGATACTTTCAGGATACAAAACTAGGAACGGGTCGCCCGATGCAACCGAGTGACCCGCGCGACAGCGCTGAATAGGAGCGTCATCATAAAAAAGCTTATCGCAATCACAGCATCCGCCGCGCTTGTGGTTCTTACGGGATGTGAGGCACAGCAACCCGTAGCGAAGAGCGCTGAACAGGCTGTAGAGACTCAGACGAGCGAACCTGCAGTCGAACCCACCGAAGCCAAACAAGACACGAAAACTTACAGACTCAAAGACGAGAATGGCACTGTCTACACGCTCGATCTGAGTGGATACTCAGATAAGAAAACCGACGCAGCAGACAAAGCTATCGCTGAGGCAATGGCCTCCGAGGGCGACGTTAACGCGGAAGAGCTTGAGGGCATCACCGAATGGGCCTCACTGACCATTGACAACACCAAGAGCGATATGGAATCCGGTGTCACCTACGTTGATATCAAGATCGTGGGCGACGAAATGCAGTACGAAATCATCACGGACCCGTCCGAATATGTTGCTGAACTGACATGGATGTCAGAGTACGGCGACAACGCCGAACCCGAAACCTATAATCGGATGCTTGATGTTGCTGATGCACTCGCCCCTACCGACACAATCAAGCCGGGGGTTAAGGAAACGTACCCTATCGTCCTGGCGACGGGGCTCCCGGAAACCATTGAATCGGTGTGGTGCTGGGATTTGGAGATGAAGCCGTGAGTTACGGATACCCTCAACGCCCGCCCCAGGCACAATTCCAGCCCGCGCCGCCTATAAGGAAACCGAAGAACGGGTTCGGTACGTCCTTGTTGGTGATTGGTGTTGCCGCGTGTATTGCTACGGTGTGTTCGCCGAATGCCAGCCCGGGGGAGGGTCTTGCAATGCTCCTGGGCATTCTCGGTGTGGTGTTCGGGAGTCTCGGCATTCACAGTGCAAACGGTCGAATGGCGACGAATAAGGCGTCTGCAGTTGCGGGCTTAGTGACTTCCATTGCGGCCCCAGTTATTGCTGTGATCAGCGTGGTTTCGTCCCAATGAACTTCGGTCGCATGTGCGTCGCGTAGGCGCGATTGAAGATCTTTTTGCAGTGTCGCCCGTGTGGTCTCAAATATTTGTGCTTAGATTTGTGCTCCCGTGGGCGTATGTCGATGTAACTGGATGTTGTTTCCGTGGTGTGATCGTCCTGCAGTAACCACTCTGACCTGTAGCGGAAGGGGTGAGCGCGTACCCAGATGCAACACTGTGGACGGGGGTTCGAATCCCCTA
>JAKDSA010000019.1 GCA_030457025.1 Brevibacterium sp.
GATAACGGTCGGTCAGCCGCACACCGTTCTCCAAGCCAGCCACGAGCGCGAAGGGTTTGAAGGTCGAGCCTGGCTGCACATGACTCTGTGTCGAGGCGTTGAATGCCTGGTCCAGGTAGTTCTTACCGCCGTAGAACGCTTCGATGCCGCCGGAGTCCGGATCGATCGAGACCAAGCCCGCCTGCAGCCCCTCGGGCTGGTCAGGTGGCAAGTTCTTGATAGCCTTTTCGGCCGCCTTCATCCGATCCTCGTCGAAGGTGGTGGTGATGTTGTAGCCACCGCGGTCCAGCTGGGCTTCATCGATGTCGAGTTTATTCAGGGCTTCACGCCGGACGAAGTCCCACATGTAGCCGGTTTGGCCCTTGAGGGATGCCTCTTTGTTGGCCTTCTTCACCTCGGGCATCTTGATCTTGGCGGCCTGCTCCTCGGTGATGAAGCCTTCGTCTGTCATCGACTCCACAACGTAGTCGAAGCGAGCTTTGTAGGTTTCCGGGCTCTCCGCCGGATCGGCTGCGCCCGGACGCTGAATCATCGCGGCGAGAAGTGCAGATTCGCTGACGTCGAGGTCCTTCGCCGACTTGTCGAAGTAGTTCTGGCTGGCGACCTCAATGCCGTAGGACCGACGACCCAGATAGATCGTATTCAGATAGTTCGCGAGGATCTCGTCCTTGCTCTGCTGCTGGTCGATCTTGAGAGAGATGAACATTTCCTTGACCTTGCGATCCAGAGAATGTTCATTGGTCAGGTAGAAGTTCTTCACGTACTGCTGTGTGATCGTCGAACCGCCGCCCGCGTACTGGTTCGTGGCGACACCGATAACGGCACGGGAGATTCCCTTGATCGAGATTCCGCGGTTCTCGTAGAACGAGGTGTCCTCAGCGGCGATGGCTGCCTTGCGCATCGGTTCGGAGATCTCATCGATGGGCACCGACTTGCGGTCTTGGACCTTGTACTGACCGATCGGCGTCTTGCCATCGTTGTAGTAGATGGTCGAAGTCTGACCTGTGGCCTCGATGTTGGGCTCAGGGACGTCTGTGACGGCGTAGCCGATGGAGAAAAGCACGCACAGGGCGATGATGATGCTGAGTCCGCCCACGACGAGCAGCCGGATACTCGGCAGAAAACGGGTCCATCCGCTCACACCTCGGCGCGGATAGTTGAGAATGTTCTTTGTTTGTCCCTTAGCCACCCAAGGTCCTCCAGGTCAGTTTGCCTGCCGCAATGCGTGGCGACGAGGTTCGATAAGGTCACACGTGGCTTTCAGTGTGGCACGCATTCTTTGGAACACGATGAAAATCCTCTGAATCCGACGACCGTCCATCCCATATATTACTGACAAATACAAACGAGTAGCCCGGCGCATGTGCTCTCACCAGGCATTGTGCCGTCTGGTCGGACAAGCAACCACATCCAGTGCCGAATTGCTCACATTCAGCCACATTTTCAACTATCAGCCGCCGGTGGGCCCAGCCCTCAGCCCTTGAGGTTGAAGTCCGTGTCGGCGTACTCCTTGCCTTCGACTCCCGGCTCACCGCTGAACGGGTGCAGCTGGTCCTCGCGAGCACGAAGCTCGACGCGGCGGATCTTGCCGGAAATCGTCTTCGGCAGCTCCGAGAATTCGAGCCGGCGGATCCGCTTGTAGGGGGCGAGGTGCTCACGGCAGTAGGCGAGGATGTCCCGCGCGGTGTCCGCGTTGGCCTCGAAGCCGCCGGCCACAACGACATAGGCTTTGGGAACCGCGAGACGCACAGGATCCGGCGAGGGGACCACAGCCGCCTCGGCGACGGCCTCGTGCTCAATGAGCACACTCTCGAGTTCGAATGGGGACAGTCGGTAGTCACTGGCCTTGAATACGTCATCGGCTCGACCGACGTAGGTGATGTAGCCGTTCTCGTCGCGCTCGGCCACGTCACCGGTGTGATAGACGCCGTCGGCGAACGCCTCGGCGGTCTTCTCCTCGTTGGACCAGTAGCCGCTGGTCAGTCCCAGAGGGCGCGGATCCAGGCGCAGGCAGATCTCACCCTCATTACCCTCTTCACCGGTCGCGGGATCGATGAGGACCACGTCGTAGCCAGGCAGCACCTTGCCCATGGAACCGTATTTGAGTTCCTGATCAGGGGAGTTGCCGACCTGCAGGGTCGTCTCGGTCTGGCCGTATCCGTCGCGGATGAGCACACCCCACTCCTGCTGGACCCGGTCGATGACCTCCGGGTTGAGGGGTTCACCGGCGCCCAGAGCGATCTTCGGAGGGGTTCTGAGGTGTTTCAGATCCGCCTGGATGAGCATGCGCCACACGGTCGGTGGTGCGCAGAAGCTCGTCACACCGACCCGATCCATGGTCTCCATCAGCGCATTCGCGTCGAAGCGCGTGTAGTTGTAGAGGAAGACGCAGGATTCGGCGATCCAGGGGGTGAAGATGTTCGACCAGGCATGCTTGGCCCAACCGGGTGACGCGACATTGAGGTGGACGTCTCCGGGCCTCAGGCCCATCCAGTACATCGTGGACAGGTGGCCGATCGGGTAGGACACATGTGAGTGGGCGACCATCTTCGCCTTTGAGGTCGTGCCCGAGGTGAAGTAGAGGAGGAGCAGATCGTCGGCGCGCGAGGAGCCCTGCGGGTCGAAGCTGGTCTCCTCCTCATCGGCGTCGACGTAGCTGTAGTCCTGCTGGCGCTTGGCCTCGTCACCGACGACGATGCGCACCACCTCGGCGTCGACATCATCGAACTTCGCGGCATCCTCAGCGCCGGCGATGACGAATTCGGCCTTGCCGCGCTCGACCCGGTCGGTGAGATCGATGGGACCCAACTGAGTGGTCGTGGGCAGGAGGACCGCGCCGAGTTTGATGCCGGCGAGCATGGTCTCCCAGAGTTCGACCTGGTTGTTGAGCATGATCATGACGTGGTCGCCGCGCTTCACTCCGGAACGGCGGAGGAAGTTGGCCACCTGATTCGAGCGGCGGGAGAGCTGGGCATAGCTCCACTTGCCCTCGGTGCCATCCTGCTCGACGATCCACAGGGCCGGGCTGTCGTTGCCCTCGGCAATTTTGTCGAACCAGTCGATTCCGAAGTTGAAGTGATCGAAATGCGGCCATTCGAAGCCCTCGCCGGCCGCAGCAGCATCGCTGCGCAGTTCGATCAGGTTGTCTCTGGCTGCACGGAACTCGTCGGTCACAGTCATGATGGTCTCCTCACATCGTCGCCGGCGCCACACCATGTGACGACAAGCACAAACATACGCGATTTACGAAGCTATCAGTTGCTGTGCCGATGACAACAGGCGGGGGCGGCGCCGTGGTGAATTTCCGGCTAGGGCTGCTCGTCAGGCTCCGAATCAGCGGGCTTGTTCTCGGCCCACCACTGCAGCAGGACTTCTTCGGCGCGCTCGGGCCCCAGCGGGCCGTTCTCCATCCGCGCCTCGAGCAGGTGCTTGTAGGCCTTGCCCACCATCGGTGAGGGTTTGATGTCGAGGATGGCCATGATCTGACGACCGTCGAGGTCGGGGCGGATTGCGGCGAGTTCCTCCTGTTCGCTCAGCTTCTCGATCCGGTGCTCCAGATCGTCGTAGGCGAACGCGAGCCGATCGGCCTTCTTCTTGTTCCGGGTGGTGACATCTGCCCGGGTGAGGATGTGCAGGCGGGACAGCAGCGGACCGGCGTCGGTGACATAGCGGCGCACGGCCGAATCGGTCCATCCGGCATCGCCGTAGCCGTAGAAGCGCAGGTGCAGCTCAACGAGGCGACCGACGGCCTTGGTCGTGTCCTTGTCGAAGCGCAGCGCCTTCATCCGCTTCGCGGTCAGCTTCGCGCCGACGGCATCGTGGTGATAGAAGGTGACGGCACCGCCGGGGGCGAATCTGCGGGTCGCGGGTTTGCCCACGTCGTGCATGAGTGCCGCGAACCGGACCACGAAGTCCGGGACACCGAGGTGGTTGGGGTCATCCGAGCTCATCCCCGCCTCGCGCTGTTTGGCGGCATACTGCTCTTCGAGTTCAACGGCCTGCCGCAGCACGGTCAGTGAGTGCTGGTAGACGTCCTTGTGGCGGTGATGCTCATCGGTCTCCAGTCGCAGACCGGCAACTTCGGGCAGCACATGATCGGCAACATCGGTGCGCACCAGCAGATCGATGCCTGCAGCCGGATCGATGCCGGTCATGAGTTTGAACAGCTCCACCTGGATGCGTTCGGCGGAGATGATCGCAATTCGATCGGCCATGTTACGCATAGCCGCTTCCACCTCGGCGACGGGATCGAGGCCCAGCTGAGCGGCGAAACGGGCGGCGCGCATCATGCGCAGCGGATCATCGGAGAACGAATCCGCGGCCGTACCCGGGGTGCGGATGACACCCTCGATGAGGTCGGTGAAGCCCTGATGAGGATCGACGAAGGTCATCGCCGGCAGACGGATCGCCATCGCACCGATTGTGAAGTCGCGTCGGACGAGGTCAGCGTCGAGATCTGTGCCGAATTTCACCGTCGGCTTGCGAGAATCCGGGTCGTAGGCCTCGGCGCGGTAGGTGGTGATTTCGATCTGCACACCCGATTTGATGGCGCCGATGGTGCCGAACTCCCGGCCGATGTCCCAGTGCGTGTCCACCCAGTCGGAGATGAGACCGAGGATGTCATCGGGGCGCGCATCCGTGGTGAAGTCGAGATCGGGCATGGGACGCCCCAGCAGGGCGTCGCGGACGGAACCGCCGACGAGCGCGAGTTCGAATCCGGCCGCGGCGAAGCGCTTGCCCAAGGGTCCGAGGATGTTCTCGAGCTCATCGAGCTTGTCGTACAGACGGGCGTGCGCGGTCTTCGGGTCCACCGAGCTCCTTCGTGTTCTACCGTGTTCGTTCCGATCGGAGACGACTCATCTACAGCCGAGTCCAGCCTACCGGGAGCGCGTCCAACGACACTTCCAAGAATCGCCTACTAAGGTAGGAGAATGACCACACCGATGCCCAAGCCGGGACCCAGGGCGTCCCGTCGCACCACGGTTGAGGAGATTTCCGCCGGGGGCATCGTCGTCGACTTCACTCGCCCGGAGCTGACTGTGGCCGTGATCGCCCGGATCAACCGGGCGGGACGCATCGAGTGGTGCCTTCCCAAGGGCCACCTCGAAGGAGTCGAGACCCCCGCCGAGACGGCCCGACGTGAGGTGGAGGAGGAGACCGGGATCTGCGGGCAGATCGTCTGTCCCCTGGGCACCGTCGATTATTGGTTCACGGTGACCGGAATCCGGGTCCACAAACTCGTCCACCATTTTCTGCTGCGTGCGCGGTCGGGGACGTTGACCGTGGATAATGATCCTGACCAGGAAGCGCTCGACGCCGCGTGGATTCCGTTCAACGATCTGCGCTCCCGGCTCTCCTTCGCCAACGAACGCCGCATCGTTTCCGCCGCCCGCCCGATGGTCTCCCGATTGGAGTCGTGAAACCCATCAGTCAAATGCGTTTCCTTCTCGCCCTGCTGAGCACTGTCCTTCTGCTCGCAGGGTCAGTTTTCGCATTTCCGCTCATGGGCTCGATGCCCGCTGCTGCAGCCACGGGTACCGGTGCGAACGGTGACGGATCGAGCACCGGCGTCTCGATCACCCTCGACGAGGTGACGCCCTGGGTCGATGAGAAGGGCACTCTGAAGGTGCGCGGCCTGATCACGAACTCCACAGATCAGGCGATCTCCAATCCTGATCTGCGACTGGCGATGTCCACGGATAAGCTCGATGCCGGACGCCGGATCGACAAATGGAAGACCGATCAGTCCCAGAACCGCAGGATCGCCGACCTCGAGGACAACGGTCCCGACGCCCGCAAAGAGGCGGAGGAGTCGGGCGAGGAGTCAGACCCGATGACCACGGTGGATGCGGCCTTCGACGATGAGATCGAGGCCGGATCCTCCGCGGAATTCACGTTCTCCGTGCCCGCAGAGCAGCTTGGTCTGCGGAAGTCCTCTCCAGTCTCGACCTGGGGCCCGCGCGGCCTGAGTGTGCAGGTGGGCGATGCCTCTGGGCTGCTCGCGTCCGCAGTCGGCTTCTCCACCTGGTACCCGAGCCCGAAATTCGACAAGACCAAGGTCAGCATCCTCGCCCCCGTCACGCTGCCGGACCACACCAGCGACGGAATCATCGACCCCGACGAGCTCGAGAAAGCCATCGGCAAAGGCGGTTCTCTGTCCACGATCATGAACGTCCTCGACACTCCCGGCGTCGGCATCGCACTCGACCCCCGGGTCGTCGCCTCCTTCGAATCTGCTGTGGCCGAACCATATTCGGAAAACGACGGAGCAGATTCCGAAGAGGCCGAGGAACCCTCCCCACAGGACACTGAAACCGCGACCACAGGGCGCGATGCCGAAGACACCGATCCCGGTGCGAACTCCGAAGCCGACGAAGAGCAGCGCAAAGTCCTCGACACCTGGTACCACGACTTCCTCGACGAGGCGAAGTCGCACACCGTCATCGCTCTGCCCTACGGCGATCCCGACCAAGCGTCGCTGCTGGGCAGCGACCTGAAAAGTCTGGGCACGTTCGCGCAGAAGCAGAGGAAGATCGTCAAGGATGTCTTGCCGAAGGCCAAGACCGACATCGCCTGGCCCATTGCCGGCTCTGCACAGCGCGATCAGCTCGATGACTTCGCCGACGCGGGTGATCAGACAGTGATCCTCAGCAATGCCCAGCAGCCGTCGCTGACCGGTGTCCACGACGACGCGCATTCGAAGACCCGGATCACCTCGGATGCACAGGAGTCGATCGACACTCTGATCAGCGATTCGGCTCTCGCGCAGCAGAGCGCTCAGATCATCGAGTCCACACATCCGGCCTCCGACATCTCGGAATTGGTGGCCACGACTGCCGCAATCCAAGCGGAGGCACCCTACGACTCACGGCATCTGCTGCTGCCCATGCCACGTACTGCGGCCTCGGCGAATTGGGAGAAGACGGTCGAGGCCATCGCGGACGCGCCCTGGGTCGATCCGTCCGGTGTCGATGAACTCCTCGACACTGACGTCGCGCCCCGCGGTGTGCTGCAACCGCCGAAGGATCCGAAGAGCATCGGTGCGAAAACCGTGCAGAGCCTCACGCAGACGCGGGCCACCCAGAAGAGGTTCAACAGTGTCTTCTCCGATCCGGAGAGCGCGGATACTCGACTGGACAGGGAGCTTCTCAGCTGCACCTCGGTCGCGTGGACCCTGGGCGGCAACGCCAAACGCTGCGCCGACGATGCCCAAGCCGCGAGTGAGAAAGTGATGAACAGCATCTACCTCGAGAAGGGTTCCTCGGTGTTGCTCGTCACCGGTGAGGAGACGACGATCCCGGTCACGATTGTCAATGATTCCCCCGCAGACGCGACGATGAGCATCCGGATGAAGCCGAAGACTCCACAGCTGCGGGCCGAGCCCACTGAGACCGTCGTCGTGCCCGCTCAGGAGACCATGCGCGTCGACGTTCCCGTCGAGGGCATCGCCAACGCTGATGTGCCGACGACGATCGAGATGATCGCCGCCGATGACTTCGTCCTGCCGAAGAGCGAGACGCTGCTCGTCAGGGTGCGGGCCGATTGGGAGAACATCGGCACGGCCGTCATCGGATTGGGCCTGGCCGCCGTCTTCGTGATCGGCTTGATCAAGACGATCTCACGCGGACGCAGGAAGATCCCCGAACAGCAGCTGGCCGATGCGATGGCACGCGCGAAGAACGACGAATCGGAAACGAGGTAGGACTTGTCCGATCTTTCATCATTGGCCAAATCATCGGCCATCATGACCGCGGGAACCCTGACTTCGCGTGTGTTGGGCCTGGTCAAGGCTTCCCTGCTGGCCACGGCGATCGGAGTGAATTTCGTCCAGGCCGATGCCTTCGATGTGGCGAACAAGGTGCCCAACACCCTCTATATGCTGCTGGCCGGCGGCGTGGTCAATGCCGTCCTCGTCCCGCAGCTGGTGCGAGCCTCGAAGAGGAAGGACGGAGGCGAAGACTACACGAATCGCCTGCTGACCCTGTCGTTCATGATCCTCGCGGCAGTGAGCATCATTGCGACGCTCGCCGCCCCGGTCCTCGTGTGGCTCTACTCTTCAGGGTGGGGCCCGGATCAGATGGCCTTGGCCACGGCCTTCGCCTTCTGGTGCCTGCCTCAGCTGTTCTTCTACGGCCTCTACACACTCCTGGGGCAGGTACTCAACTCCAAATCCTCCTTCGGCCCGTACATGTGGGCACCGGTGCTCAACAACATCGTCGCCATCACGGGTCTGCTCATCTTCATCATCGTCTTCGGTACGAACGATGCGTCCCCTCATGGACTGAGCACCTGGACGCCGGACAAGATTGCTCTCATGGCCGGCTCGGCCACTCTGGGCGTCGCCGCTCAGGCTCTCATCCTGATCTGGCCGCTGAAGCGCATCGGTTTCAAATACCGGCCCACCTTCGGCTTCCGCGGAGTCGGTCTGGGCACCGCCGGCAAGGTGGCTTTCTGGACCTTCGCGGCGATGCTCATCGGCCAGATCGGCTTCCTCATCATCTCGCGTGTTGCCGCCGGGGCGTCGGTTCCCGGAGAGGGCAATGCCTCGAACGCTGCCTATTCCTATGGCTATCTCGTCTTCATGCTCCCGCACTCACTCATCGCGGTGTCGCTGGCCACGGCGCTCTTCACTTCCCTGAGCAGGGATGCCGCGAACAACGACACAAAGGCGGTCATCGGCGACTTCTCCATGGGTGTGCGCATGGTCGGACTCGTCAACTCCTTTGCCGTGGCAGCTCTCATCGTGCTCGCCTCCCCAGTGGCGATGATCATCGCCGGTGATGGTCGCGAACAGGCCATGGCCGTGGGGCTGGTCATCATCGCCATGGTGTTCGGTCTCATTCCATTCAGTGCCAATTACCTGGCACAGAGGGTCTTCTATGCCTATGAAGATGCGAAGACTCCGTTCCTCATCCAGCTCCCACAGGTGATCTTCCAGTCCCTGGCGGTTCTCTCGGCCTCGATCTTCCCGAAGTCGGTCACGGTCGCCATCATCGGCTTGACGATGAGCCTGGGATATCTGTTCGCCATGATCCTCTCATTCTGGCTTCTCTCAAAGCGCCTCGGCGGGATTGATCTTCGCGCCATCCTGGTCGCTCACATGAAGTTCTTGGTAGCAGCGCTGGTTGCCGGAATGGCAGGTTATGGGCTTCTCTTCTTCTTCCCGGACTTCGCCCTGGCTGGCCGGTGGCAGGCATTCGTCTCCGCTGCCGGAGTCGGCACTCTCATGCTCATTGTCTTCTTGGGAGCATGTTATTTGCTGAAAGTCAGAGAGTTGCATTCGATTATTGGCGTCGTTGCTGGAAAACTAAGAAAATAGCCTGCGCATTGAAGCCCCTCTGGAGGTGGTCACCCTGATCGATATCGAACCCGGCATGGTTGTTGCCGGTCGTTACGTCGTATCAACGGTCGACCGCTGGTGGCTCGAGGACAAACCGCAGGCGGGCGCCGTATGTACGGCCCTCGACGCCATCCTCGATGAACCCATGCTCATCCACGTCGCCGATGGCGATGGATCCACAGATGTGCTCGAGGCGGCGCGACGGGTCTCCATCCTCGGCGACCATCGCATTGCCCCCACCCTGGATGTCGGTCATTCGAACGGACTCGACTATGTCGTGTCCAAACGCATCGCCGTGACCACGCTGGGCGAGATCCTGCCCAAATCCCCGCTCCCCATCGATGCCGCTCGCGCGCTCATTGGCGAGATCGGGACAGTGATGGTCACGGCAGCCCGACGCGGTCTCTTCCACATGTTCCTGCGCCCGAACACGGTGGGAATCACGACCAAGGGCACCGTCCTCGTCTCGGGCATCGGCATCGACGCCGCTCTGGCCCTGGGCACAGGAGTCATCCAACCCGAGGACTACACACCCACGAAGGCATCTCGAGCGGATGCGCTGGGCCTCATCCGGCTCCTCTATGCCGCGATCACCGGCTATTGGCCCGCCGATGATCCTTATAACGGGATACCCGCCGCTGGTCGGGAGAATTCTCGCATCGCACGGGCCAAGTCCCTCAACCCCGATATCTCCAATGAACTCGACGACTTCGTCAGCGGTATCCTCACCGGGTCCGATCCGGGCCCAGGTTCTGTGGCCGAGGTGCTAGGTTACCTTGACGAGTGGGATGCCGAGCTGCTGCGTTACGTCAACCGTGCTCCGGTGCTCGACAACGACAGTGTCTTCAACCAGTCACCACGCAGCTTCGATGAGGCGACGAGCCTGCCCACGCCACGATCGTCGTCGATGGGCACGAACACTGCGAACACCGCCAGCGATGACCAGGTCAAGGCAGCTCTGGTTCGCATCGGCATCACCCGTCCGGGAACTCGCGGACTGGCCGTGGGCGTCGCGGGCAAGACGACCGGACAATATGCAGACCAGATGCAGATGCGTGAGGCTTCAAGCTTCCCGATCGGCAAAGATCAGCTCGACAATGCCGCCCAGGACTGGGAGGAATGGGAGCCGGAGCAGACCTATTCGCAGTACTCCGCCTACGCAGACCACGAATACGACGAGAATCTGACGTCTCCGATCATGAATCGTGACGCTCAGGATTCGGATCCCGACACCCAGGCCCTCGACGTCGTTTCCGAGGACAGCACTGAAGAGGCCGAGGACGACAATGACACCCGCGTCATCATGGACGATGAGGATGACGGGTCGTGGTTCCTCGGCGGGATGTTCGAGACCAACGAACAGCAGCGTGAACACCAGCTGCGCGAATACGAACGTGAACGCCGCATCGCCAAGGCCAAAGAAGACGAGGCACGTCGACGCATCGCCGCGCTCGAGGCGGCCTCGACCTCCAAACAGCAAGAGGCCAACGCCGCCACACCGTCCAAGCAGGTGCGCAGGCTTTCACCCACTTCCGTCGATGAGTCAGAAGCCGATCCGTCTCGTTCAACAGCGCCTGTTCCCGCGGTCTCACCGAAGCAGCAGCCCAACGACGATTCTGCAGCTGGAGACAGGGTCGGATCCGCGAAGAATGCGGGCACGGCAGCTGTCGGGGCGAATGGAGCTGCTGTCGGCGCAGGTGCGGCGGCCGGGGTCACTGAGTCCTCCAAGGCGACTGGTTCTGCGAGCAAGAAGGGAACTGCAGGCAAAAAAGGATCTGAAGAGGCGGATACCTCGACCGGTCGTGCGGCTGCCGGCTCGTCCGGAGGTGCGACGGCTGGCGGTGCGGCAGCTGGCGGCGCTGCTTCCGGAGGATCTGCGAACCATGATGACAACCCGGATGACGACGAAGCGAATTCGCGAAAGCCGTTCGCCTGGCTGGTCCTTGCGCTGGTGGTCGTTGCCGCCATCGTGATCTCGATCGCCGTCTTCAACTTCAATTCCGGCGAAGTGGATCCCCAGGACGTCGCTGAGACTTCGGCCCCGGCCAAGACGGACGACGGCCAGGACAAGAAGACAGAAGAGCCCAAGCCGGATCCACCGAAGATCGACACGGTGACGGCGCTTGATCCCGAGGGCGACAATGAGGAGAACAACGCCGCTGCCGAAGACGTCATCCCCGAAACGAAGGGGTCGTGGGAGACCGACCGCTATAATACGGCTGCGTTCGGCAACCTGAAGTCCGGCCTTGGGCTGCTGTTCGAGCTCGAAGACAAAACAACGGTGAAAGAGGTCGAGGTCAAGTCCTCGAACTCAGGCGGATCCTTCGAGATTCGCGACGGTTCTGACCCGGAAGATTCCGAGAAGGTGGGCGAAGGGGAATTCGACTCGGATGGTGTCACGATCAAGCTTGATGATGGCGTCGAGACGGACAACCTGATCCTCTGGGTGACTGAGCTGCCACCAGACGAGGGTGGCTTCCGCGCCGTCATCAACACCGTCGATTTCAAGTAGACGCTTCGACCAGACCTATCCTCCTCGGTCACTCGAGGCCGACTTCGGGCTCGGGAAAGACGACGAGCCTCGCCTGCGAGCAGGTGCGGAATAGTCGCCACCGCCGTACCGTTACACGTACGATAGCCATTCTGTGCCGCCACCGAGCGGGGCACTGAGAACACAGCGAGCAGAAACAGGGAAATTTCACATGACTGATACACAATTGGTGATCATCGGGTCGGGTCCGGCCGGGTACACCGCGGCTGTCTACGCGGCTCGTGCGAATCTTTCGCCCGTGGTCATTGCAGGTTCTGTGACCGCTGGTGGTGAACTCATGAACACCACCGACGTCGAGAATTACCCCGGATTCCCGGCTGGCGTGCAGGGACCAGAGCTCATGGAGAGCATGCGCGAGCAGGCTGAGAAGTTCGGCGCCGAGGTGATCTACGACGACGTGGCAACCCTCAAGCTGGAACCCGGCGCACATCAGATCGAAACGGCGCTCGGCGCCAGGTACACGGCTCAGGCCATCATCCTCGCCACAGGCTCGGCATACCGCGAACTCAATCTTCCCAACGAAAAGAAACTGTCCGGTCGCGGCGTCAGCTGGTGTGCGACCTGTGACGGGTTCTTCTTCCGAAATCAGCACATCGCAGTCGTCGGTGGCGGTGACTCTGCTCTCGAAGAGGCAACATTCCTCACTCGTTTCGCATCCAAGGTGACTCTGATCCACCGTCGCCAGGAGCTCCGAGCTTCGCAGGCAATGCAGGATCGGGCAGCTGCTGATGAGAAGCTCGAATATCTCCTCGACAGTGAGGTCGCTGAAATACAGGGTGACGACTCATTGACCGGCCTCACGGTCCGCAACACCGTCACCGACGAGTTGTCCGAACTGCCGGTTACGGGCCTGTTCGTGGCGATCGGCTCCGACCCTCGCACCAGTCTCTTCGCCGATCAGCTCTCGATGCGTCCCGACGGCTATCTCAACGTCGAGGGACGCACCTCCAAGACCGCGGTCGAGGGCGTCTTCGCCGCGGGAGACGTCATTGATTCTGTCTACAGGCAGGCCATCACGGCTGCGGGATCGGGATGCTCCGCCGCACTCGACGCAGAGCACTATCTTGCCGATCTCGACGCTGTGGCAAAGCAGGCTCAGACCGTAGCGCCTGACGCTGCACCGGCAACAGCGCCGGTCGCCTCCTGACAGCTCACCGTCCGGCGGATTCATCGCCAACGAAGCGCTCGGCGCTCACGCCTGACGAGAGCTCAAGAACCGCGCTGGGGAATGAAACTCGCACAATGGCTGTTTCCGCTAGAGAACATTATCAAGAGAAAGGTTGCTCATGTCGACAGAAGTCACTGATGCCACGTTCGAAGAGACCGTATTGAAGTCCGACAAGCCAGTGCTCGTCGATTTCTGGGCTCCCTGGTGCGGCCCCTGCCGCATGGTCAGCCCGATCGTTGACCAGATCGCGGAAGAGAACACCGAGAAACTCAACGTCGTCAAGGTCAACACTGACGAGAACCTCGAAATAGCGAGCAAGTATGGGATCACCTCGATTCCTGCGCTCTACGTCTTCAAGGATGGTGAGGTGGCCAAGACCATCATCGGTGCACGGCCGAAGCCGGCGCTTGAAGATGAGCTCTCCGACTTCATCTGATCGAGTTCCAAGGCGCCTGTTGTACGATCAACAGGCGCCTTCGGTGTATCCACATGGCAGACAGGAACTTTCAGAACCTCGCACAGCAGATTGGCATGGCATTGATTCACAACCAACACCCGCAGTTCTCACGCGGGGACAGCTCTGAGGTGTTGCCCACCATCAAATCTCAGATGGCTCGTCTGGGACTCAATGTCGGTCAGGCCGAATCGGCGGAGTTCGATCGAGCCTTCGAGCTCGGTGTTCGGCAGTTCCAACAGGTCCGAGGAATCCTTTGCGACGGTGTGATGGGCTCAGAGACCTTTTCCGAGCTCGAACGGGCTCGATATCAGCTAGGCGACCGAGTGCTACGCTACGACCCCGTCAGAGTCCTTACAGGGGATGATGTACTCAGACTTCAGCGGACCCTCGCCGGCCTGGGGTTCTACGCGGGCCGCATGGACGCAGAATACTCCGCAGTCACAGAATCCGCAGTCAAAGAGCTCCAGATGAGCCTCGGCACCAAAGTCGACGGCGTAGCGGGACCTCAAACACTGCGCGGACTCGACGCCATCGATCGAAAGCAGGACACCGGCAATCTCTTCGCTCTCGAAGAACGAGCGCGAGTAGCAGCAAGCGGAACATCGCTCGCAGGTCGGACCTTCGTCATTGAAGCAGCAACTACAGTTGTAGATTTCGAGACTTTGCCGATGACCATCGAACAGGCCGATACGGAACGCAGCATCACCACGAATATAGCAAGCCGGCTTGCTGGCCGCCTCGAAGCAGTGGGTGCCGGCGCCATCGTCCTCCACGGCGACGCTGTCGAAGTCAACAAAGCAGACCAGCTTGGTGCTTCTGCCGTCATTACCGTGACCGCAGATATCAACAAGTCCAAAGAAGCGAACGGGGTCGCGACATTCTACTTCGGCCATGAGACTCATTCCGATATCAATTCCCCTACCGGCGCGCGTCTGGCAGAGCTCATCCAAAGCGAGCTCACGGCTCGGACGGGCATGAGGGACTGCAGGAGTCATGCACGTACCTGGTCGTCGCTGAAGCGACTGCGCACCCCCAAGGTTCACGTCGTGGCCGGTTACCTCACCAACCTCAACGATCTCGATAACCTCCAAGACGCTAACGTTCGAGATGCGATTGCGGACGGTATTGCCGCTGGTCTGCAGCGACTGTACGTCCGAGAGGACTCAGATCCCGAAACGGGGACACTCAGCCTGGCACAGATCAAGGCGTACAACTGAGATATCGTCATCTTCTGTTTCACGTGAAACCGTCCGTTCACTCGTTCAGCTGACAGGTCACGTCCACAGCCCGGAGTGGCACCACATCACTCCCTACTGGGACGACGGATTCTCGTCATCCTCACACACCCCGCCGGTGAGAACCCTCAAGATTGCACCTGTTTTCTCCCCGCCTCCGTGACCGCCGCAAGGATCCCGAGTAGTCTCGAGGTGTCTGCTGTGCTCAGTGTCATGCCTATGGCCGACTCTCGGCGTATACCGCGCCTCGCATTCTCATGATGAGTCGTTCGCATTCGACTTTCGGTGCGGACGCGGCCATACAACGAATAGAACCATAGAACTCGCAATGCAATGGGCGTCCTAGAAGCCGTACATCTATTCTTGTGGTGATTCCAGAAGGATGTTTCACATGAAACTCGGCTGGTGGAGTCTCGGCGTTCTGCACAGATCACACCGGGTCCGGAGACGTGCTGGCCAACCCCACACGCGGTGCCGGCAGTCGAGGCGACTTCAACAACCGGAACGGCTCGATACTATGCACTGGAGCACTGTCGTCATGGTTCATTCCGACTGGAACAGGTGACTCAACAATAAGATACGTTGTTCCACGTAAAACGGAGGCCAACTAGAGGATTCGCCCAGCGAACCCTAATGCATTGGCCGCAGTAACGCTTCCTGGGACACTTCCTCAGAACTGACTTGTCAACAAGGAACACAGCCGTCCACCGGGGCGCTTCAGAGCCCGCTTTCACCGTTCCGGAAAACCCATACACACTAGTACGCATGCTTGCGGCGAAGCTCGTTCCACGTGAAACATTATCACCGGCGGTCACCGTCAATAGTGTTCGGAGTATTGATAGGCCGCCTGGATCCGGTCGTCCGGGAGCGGCAACGACTACATCTAGCTGCAAGCCTTTGGCAAGATCATGGGTTGTCTCAGACGATTAGTTGCTACTGATCATGTGTGAGGTGGCGATCGCTGCTGTTCGTTCCGGCGCCAATCGTCCTCGCCCGCCCGGAGCATCGGGCCGCAGATTTCGACAAGGACCTATCGGAAATTCAGCGGCGCCAACGTGCTGGCCTTGGAAGAGACACCGCAGCGATGTCTGTGGTCCCACCACTGGGACGGAGACGTTGTCGCCAGCACCAAAGTGGATTTCCGTTACGCCTGGGGCCCGTTCCCCTTACCTCTTGCCCATACAAAGGGACCACGGAGTGAAGGGTAACTGCAGAGTCAGCATAACAACGTTGACAGCCTCAGCCCCATGTCCGGTGGTCCCACGGGGAGATGCTGATGGTCCGAACCGGGCCCAAGATGGTTGGCCCTGTGCGCATTCCCATGTTGCGGATTCTCATGTTCCACATGAAACGTTGAAGACGATCCCGATTTCACACGCAATTTGCCTTTCACAGCACGGCATCTGGCGACAACACTAATCGGAAGAATGACGTAGTTGCGATCAAACACCTCAATATTCGTTCCTTGCCGGACCGGAGAAGCGCGGTGCCGGTTCACCTGAGTCGAATGTGACCAAAGATTACCCAATGTCATCGGCCGTCCGATGTCGGTTTCGTAGTTTCACGTGAAACGGGATCGCCAGGTCCACCGGTTCCAATTCGACGTTTCTGTATCCGCAGACCGACAGGTTGCGCACGGCGACGGTTCAGCCGATTCAGCGAATGGACCCATTCGATAGCTGCGCGCGAGAGGTGGAAGCTAATGCTTGAGATGATCACAATCCGGGACTGCGGCTACGGAATAACCGTCCTGGTCCGTGCATCGTTTCACGTGAAACGTGTGAAAACGCTACATGCTCCGCTTCGAATCGAAACAAATACTTCCCCGAAGCCAGAATCGACCCCATCCTGTCGCGCGATAGATAGCCACGATCGGCATCCTGCGCCCTCTCCAAACCTGGTTTCACGTGAAACATACACCTGCAAGAGGGTCCAAAAGAGATAGACTAAGAGCCGACAGTCACCATTCGGGCCTAGAAGTAGCACCAAGAAACGAACCTCACTCACCGATCAGCCCCGGGTACTTAAACAACACCAATGAACGACTGCCGGGTAGAAGCCGTTCCAAGATCTGTCCGACCACTTCTACGAACGAAGCCGAATGGTTCCGGTCGATCACACTCTCTCTACTCCACAGTCGTCAACTGGCACGGCGCGCACTTCTTAGCATAGTTTCACGTGGAACATCGGGAGCAATCAAGGGCTTATGCAACACGGGTCAAGCGTGGTCATCGAAGGGTCCGGAACCGACTACCCCCAACCTCCCATGTCTACCTCAACATGTTGCATGTGAAAGGCTCACGCTATTGGGACCCACCTGAATTGGAGTCCAGCCTCGTCCGTTGATGAACCGAAGTACGCCGATTCGGCGGCAGTTCGTGCCGATCTACGTATAGTGAAAGCAATCCCCACCTGACCGCCAGCGGGGTATGTCGTGCGTGCAGCTCAAGGCATCGGATCAGGCGCCAATCGCTTCTATACTCATCGGCTCAAACACCCATGAGCACTTGGGTTGATGGGCTCTCGATTATATCTACGGTTTCACGTGAAACAGATACCCGATGGTCCTCACATAGGTAGGATTGTCTTCATCAAAAGAAGATGGAGAGTGCCAAACTCGGTCGCGCCATCGTCGTGGGTACGCACGAGGCAGACACAGCGTCTAGAGTGCCATTAATTGAAGCGCCAACCTACAAAGACGAACCGCTGGACGAATTTCTCGAATGGATTTTCGCAAGCCCACCACTTGAGGGCTTCACGTGAAACACGACAGTCCTATTGACACACAATGAAGTAGTTGATCGGCAGAAGTGTGATCATCGCAGAGAGTCACAGGGAATCGACACGGCGTCGTTCATCCCACAGGCACCGAAAGTGCCCTACACAAACATGCGTCATCAGGAGCTTGCACTTCATTGACTATGAAACACATAGCCTCGACACCGGGGAAGAATACCAAGAGGGCGGGTGAGAAGACCTTCATGCCTTCTCACCCGCCCTATTTCACACGGTTCGACAATCGTCACTCAGTAGGAGACTCCACGCCAAGCAGACTCAGGATTCGATCCAGATCAGTCTGGTTCGCAAATTCCACGCTCAGCTTGCCCTTCTTCTTTCCCACCGTGATGTTGACCTTAGTGTCCAAACGATCACCAAGCCGCTCGGCAACCTCAATGAACTGAGGCGACACCCGCGACGTTGCACGTGAAACATTCACAGCATCACCACGGTTGAGCAATACCACAGCTTCCTCAGACGCACGCACTGAAAGGCCTTCGGCGACGATCCGCTGGGCAAGGACCTCCATATGCTCAGGCTCACGCAGCCCCAAGATCGCTCGAGCATGCCCTGCCGAAATCACGCCCGCAGCTACACGGCGTTGAACCAGAGGCGGCAATCGGAGAAGACGTAAAGTATTCGATATCTGTGGTCGCGATCGACCAATCCGTTCCGAAAGTTCTTCCTGCGTACAACCAAAGTCCTCAAGCAGCTGACCATAGGCCGCAGCTTCCTCCAAAGGATTCAGTTCTGCTCGGTGCAGGTTCTCCAGAAGGGCATCCCGCAGCATGTCGGTGTCATCGACATATCGGATAATCGCAGGAATCGTCGAAAGACCGGCGTCCTTTGTCGCCCGGAGACGACGTTCACCCATGATGAGTTCGAAGCGTTCCGGATCGCCGGGTTTCTGACGGACAACGACAGGTTGCAGCACACCGATCTCACGGATGCTGTGGACAAGCTCGCTCAGCTGGTCTTCATCGAAGAACGTGCGAGGCTGGCGAGGATTGGCCTCAATCAGTTCAACGTTGACCTCCCCGAATTCCGTATCGGGGATCGAGTCCACACCAGTGTTCTCGCCGTTTGCTTCGGGAGCCGACTGATCATCATCCTCGTCGGAAGCGGAGCTTGCAGAGGAAGCTGAAGAGCCCGAGACAGCTTCTACTTCTTCTGTAGTTTCGACATCGCCCGACTCTTGCTCGTCCTGTGCCTTGTCAAAGACTTCATGGCCCGATCGGTAGACCCCGGGATGGGTTTCCGAAACGTCATCGGCCTGGGGGGATTCTTGATCCGCCCGATCGACATCCGGATCGACAGTGGTGGCTCCCGTATCAGGTTCAGTGATTCCTACGGCGGGTGCGCCTACTGTTGAGCTGTTTTGGACCTCAAGGTCCTGTGTGGCTTCGGCAGGCTCACTCTCAGACGACGAAGCAGAAGACACACGAGTCGTTGCTTCGGTGGGTTTGACCGATGGGCTCGAACCGTCTGGGGCGGCGTTCGTGCCCTTCCGGGACGACTCCTTGGCTTGCGACTTCGCTCCCACCAATTCTGGATCGGCCGAGTGCACATTCGTTGTCTTCGCCGCAGCCGATTTCGGCCCGGCTGCTTTCGCCGCAGCCGATTTGTTCGCTGCCGAGTTTGTCGGGGCTGCTTTCGCCGCGGCTGGTTTCGTGGTTGTCGGGGACATGCCAGCCGGCTTCTCCGTGGTGGTTTTGGTTCCAGGGGACTTGGGCTGTGCCCGTCCACTTTTCGCTGCATTGCCGGACGTGGACTTTTTACTCGCGGCCTGAGGACCGCCCGACTTCGTCGAGGCTGATCCTGATGTGTTCTTCGAAGGAGCAGACCCTGAGTCGGGTGCGGACTGCTCCGGCGTCTTTGCAGCCGCGGACTCTGCTGTGGATCCGGATTTGGGCTTACGCCGGCGGGAAGACTGCATTGAGGCCGCGGGATCCGTACGAGCGGTACGAGGTGCCTTCGCCTCTTCCGCACTGTGATTGTTCTCTTCTGCTTCACCCCCGGAGAAGAAGACGTCCACCGGACGGTCGCTCGACGCCGAATCCGGGATCAGAGCGCCGAGCCCACGACCCAAACCACGCTTTCTGCGTTCAGCCACGATTTACTCCTCGTTGTGCAATTTCTTCGGCTGCTTCCCGATAGGACAAAGCGCCACTGGAATGGGGGTCGTACGAAATGACGGTCTGCCCATAGCTCGGAGCCTCCGAAATGCGCACGGAGCGTGGAATCGAGGATGACAGAACCTGGTCGGGGAAATGAGAGCGAACGTCATCTGCGACCTGAGCGCTGAGGTTGGTCCGGCCGTCGTACATCGTCAGCAGAATCGTGCTGATCGACAGTTTGGGGTTGAGATGCTTCTGGATGAGCTGAATGTTCTTCAGCAGTTGACTCAATCCCTCAAGAGCATAGTATTCACACTGAATCGGGATGAGAACCTCACGCGCCGCAACGAACGCGTTGACTGTCAGCAGTCCCAAGCTCGGCGGACAGTCCACGATCACGTAATCCACACGATGTCCCGCTGCGGACTCTTCATCAAGATAAGCAGCCAGAGATCTCTGAAGACGCTGTTCACGAGCGACAAGTGACACCAGCTCGATCTCGGCTCCGGCCAAATCAATCGTCGCAGGAACACACTTGAGAGTGTCGAAATCCGGGCATTGGGCAACTGCCTCACGCATGGGAACGTCGTCGATGATCACGTCGTAGATGCTGGTGACTTCGGAATAGTGGTCAATACCCAGAGCGGTACTTGCATTGCCCTGAGGATCAATGTCGATCAGCAGAACGTTGAGGTTCTGATTGGCCAACGCGGCGGCGATATTCACGGCAGTGGTCGTCTTCCCGACGCCGCCCTTCTGGTTGGCGACCGTGAAGACCCGAGTGGAGTCGGGTTGTGGAAAACTCGCTTGGGACAGACGATCGGCGCGACGATTGTCGCGCGCGATAGCAGCACCTATGGGAGACGACTCGTCCATGATCGGCATTCGGCGCACTCCATCATCCATTGGTTTCACAAAGCTATACTCAGCCTAGACCAAATCTACTTCGTACTATTTCTTGGCTATCTCGACGACACGGCTGGGGACATCGAGTATTCCACCGTCGATGACGTGAATCGTCGGCTGGGTCAGTCGATACCGTTTCAACAGCTTCTTCGTCTTCGCCAATTCAGCTTCGACCGAGGCACCCTTGAGCGCGAGGATCCGCCCGTCAGGACCCATCACTTCGTGGGTCCATTCGATGAGAGTCGTCATCGCTTTGACCGCGCGAGCGGTCACAACGGTGAACATCTCCTCATCAACGAGTTCCTCAACCCGAGCGCGGACGATGCGCACGTTGTCCAGTCCCAGATCGTCGATGACCATCTTCAGCCATTCGACCCGACGCTCCATCGGCTCGATGAGGACGACCTGTGCTTGAGGACGAAGCAGAGCAATCGGAATCCCGGGCAGACCAGCCCCGCTGCCGACGTCGCCGACGACATCGCTGTCGTCAATGAACTCGGCGACGACAGCACAGTTGAGGATGTGCCTGGTCCAGAGTCTGTCGATCTCACGCGGACCGATCAGTCCCCATTCGATGCCGGTGGTCGCCAGATGCTGGGCATACCGGACAGCCGCGGGGTAGGCAGCTCCGAAGTACTCTTCGGTGCCTGCTGGGGGAACTTCGAGAGCGGAAAGGTCAGTCATGGGCCGGACGGACGAGCACATGCCGGCCGTCACCCTCGCCTTCGGACTCCGACACCAATCCAGCCTGAGCAACCTGATCGTGGATGATCTTGCGTTCAAAGCTGTTCATCGGCTTGAAAGCGAACTCTTCGCCTGATGCCTTGACATCCTCGATTGCTCGCTGAGCCTTCTTGATGAGCTCGTCGCGACGACTATTGCGGAAACCGTCGATGTCGAGCATCAGCCAGGATCGCTGCCCGGTGCTCGTCTGGACAGCCAGACGGCTGAGTTCCTGCAGAGCACCGAGGGTCTTGCCATCCCGACCGACCAAAGTGCGAAGGTTGGAATCTGCCTCATCCTCGCAGACGACAGACAGCTGAGCACGTCCATCCCCGACGTCGATGTCGATGTCGCCATCGATGTCAGCGAGGTCCATCAGCTCTTCGAGGTAGTCCGCTGCGATCTCTCCCTCTTCTTCGAGGAGCTCGGCTCTCGTCGGCTTCGCAGTTTTATCGGCACCGTTGTCTGCGGCACCCGCGTCGACAGTCGTGTCGACATTCTCATCGACAGTCGTGTCGACATTCTCTTCAGTCATCGTTCTTCCTCAGCGCTTCTTGTTCTTCTTGCGGTTCTTACTCACCGGCTGCTGCCGTTGACGGCTCTGATTCGGGGCTTCTTCAACGGCTGTGTCGCTGCCGCCCTTGATCTCAGGCTGTGCAACGGGCTTGCCCTTGCGTGCCTTGCGCTCCAGCATCTCCTTCTCGGCTTTGGAGCCGGGGGCTGGCATATTGCGGATGACCACGTGCTGCTGGCACATCGTCCACGTGTTCGAGACGAGCCAGTAGAAAAGAACGCCGAGCGGGAAGTAGAGACCACCGAAGCCGAAGACGACAGGCATCACGTAGAGGAGCATCTTCTGCGACTGCATCATCGGGTTCGCCATAGCCGACTCCGACATGTTCTTTGCCATCATCTGCTTCTGGGTGATGAACATCGTCGAGGCCATGATCACGATAAGCACGCCGGTCAGGAGTTTGACGCCGATTCCCGGTGTCTCCAAGAACGTCGCGGACAAGGAAATCCCGAAGACCGTGGACTGCTCGGCCTGTTGAGCCAGGGTCTGGGTGAAACCGCCGATGGCTCCGACCGACCCATCGGCTACCTTCGGCATGTTGTGGATAACACGGAAGAGAGAGAAGAAGATCGGCATCTGCACAAGAAGGGGCAGACACGAGGCCCAGGGGCTGGTCTTGTTGTCGCGGAACAGACTCATCTGCTCTTCGGCCATGGCCTGACGCGAGTACTGATCCTTCTTGCCCTTGTACTTGGCCTGCAGGCGCTGAATCTGAGGCTGCAGCAGCTGCATCTTCCGCTGGGACTTGATCTGGTAGACGAACAGCGGAATCAGGATCGCACGGATCACCAGAGTCAGACCCGCGATCGACAGAACCCAGGTCCAACCATTGGCGGCCGGCAGACCGATCGCAGTGAAGATCTCGTGGAAGATCGCGAGGATCCAAGCAACTACCCACTGCAGCGGGTAGAGCAGCTTGTCCATCCAGTCCATTCAGTACTCCTCGTTACAACGATTCTTCACGATCGTTCATTTTGCCATTGTTCTCGGTCGGTCGCGACACAGGATTCCCGGTCCCGCTCTCGTACTGGCCCTAGGCGTCAGCCTCCGTACTGTTCGTGATGCACAGATGCGCTGAGCATCTGCGGTACACACATCGATGATCGTCAGCGGCCCTCATCGTCATGCATCGAAACGGAGCGGGCCTGGCGCGCTGAACCGGGAACATGGTCCACCCCGCCATGGGAAAAGGGATTGCATCGTAGTATTCGCCATCCAGTTAACACCATTCCCTTGAGAACTCCGTGTATCTCGAAGGCTTCTAGGCCGTACATCGAGCAGCTGGGATAGTACCGGCAGACCTGTCCGTACATCGGAGACACCACTGCACGATAGGCTCTGATGAACCACACGAATGGTATGCGTGGCCCGACTCGGATCACCCACCAGACTGTGGGCCAGAAACCGGCCGGTCTGCGAGGCACCTCCGATGGGTGCTTCAGATCATGTTCGGCGTCCACGGCTGTCTAGCTTCTTCTGCGCCTTGTCCATCAGCATCGTGACCTCGGACTCAAGCTCTGCGAATTCCGCTTCGGCTGCATGCGGCAATGCTCTGACCACGAACAGAGCGCCGGGATCAAGCTCGTCCAGTCGGACTCGCATGATCTCTCGAAGGCGACGTTTCACTCGGTTTCGGCGAACGGCGTTTCCAACAGCCTTGGATACGATGAAACCCACGCGCGCAGCGTGGGAATCATCACTATCTATCAGGCTGTGCGCCATCAAATGGTCCGAGCGCACGCGGACACCAGCTTTGAAGACTCTTCTGAAGTCGTCGCCGCTGCGTATCCGGTGAGCCGCGGTGATCACACTTATGCCGAAACTTCGGCACGTCCCTTACGACGACGTGCGGCCAGGATCGAACGGCCCGCACGGGTGCGCATACGCAGACGGAAACCGTGCTTCTTGGCACGCTTGCGGTTATTGGGCTGGAAAGTACGCTTACTCACTTCAAGTCTCCGATGTCTAGGTTGCGGTCGAACGACGGTGCGTTCTCACAAAAAACGGCGGTACAGGTCTCGACCGCCGAGCACTCCTGTGCATAAGAGCCAAAAGATATTCAAGATAATCGGATGAAGCCCGGTACACAGGACACTCCACCTTAGCGAAGGGCAAAGTTGCTGGTCAAACTCGATTCGGATGTTTCACGTCACTGTCACCAACTGCCAGCCAAAATTCATCGTCTGCACATCCGCGGTCTTCCACAAGTAACAAGCGTGTAGTTTTCCACATAGTTATCCACCCGTGTGGATGATTGCTGGGTTGACTCGCCAGTTCTCCACAAACTGTGGAAAACTATGTGGAAGTCATACACAGGTGTGGACCACGCCAAGAAAGAACGACGAAGACGGAGAAAGATTGACAGTGTCGAATTCCAAAAATGAGCTCATCAGCCAATGGCGGACGGTGGTCTCGACCCTGGATCAGGACGCCAGTCTGACCGCCCATCAGAAGGGCTTCCTCTCCCTGGCTGTGCCCAGAGCTCTCGTCGACAACGCGCTGGTCCTTCTCGCGGTCCGTGATGAGCACACCCGCAGGACCATTGAGACACGCCTTCTCGGGCCTCTGACCGCGGAGTTCTCCCATGTTCTTGGCTTCGAAGTGACGTTCGGCTTCGTCGTCGATCCGGAACTCGACGTACCGATCAGGTTCGAAGATCTCATCGGCGAGCCCACACCAGGCTCACCGATCGAAATCGATCCGGAGACCTCCACCTCGGCGATGGGATCCACTGGATCACCGGCCAATGCACCATCGCAGGCCCCAGCGCCTGAGGCTCAGATCCCTGCCCCCTACAACCGTGCACCCCACCCACAGCCGCAGGCACCCAGGTACGATGCCTCCGGGCCGGCACCCGGCAACGGGGCGCCTGCGGAAAGAACGGCGCGAGAGATGAAGATCGCCGAGGCGACCGCCGCCCAGTCCGTTCCACCGGTCGAGGTTCCCGGCGTCGCCCAGCTCAACCCGAAATACACCTTCGACACGTTCGTCATCGGCGCATCCAACCGCTTCGCTCATGCAGCGGCATTCGCCGTGGCCGAGGCACCAGCCAAGGCCTACAACCCGCTGTTCATCTACGGCGATTCGGGTCTGGGCAAGACACACCTCCTGCATGCGATCGGCTACTACGCGACGCAGCTGTTCCCCGAGATCCGAGTGAAATACGTCTCGAGCGAAGAGTTCGTCAACGATTTCATCAATACAATCGGCTCGTCGAAGACCTCGAACTCTCTGCGCCCGGCGTTCCAGCGTCGCTACCGTGAAGTCGACATCCTGATGATTGATGACATCCAGTTCCTGCAGGGCAAGGATGCGACGGTCGAGGAGTTCTTCCACACTTTCAATGCTCTGCACAATGAGGTGAAACAGGTCGTCATCACCTCCGACCAACCGCCGAAGAAGCTCAAGGGCTTCGAAGAACGGTTGCGCTCACGCTTCGAATGGGGCCTCCTGACCGATGTCCAGCCACCGGACATGGAGACGCGCTTCGCAATTCTGCGTCGCAAGGCAGCCGGCGAGCAGCTCGACGTTCCCAATGACGTCCTCGAATACATCGCCTCGCGGATCTCGTCGAACATCCGTGAACTCGAGGGCGCGCTGATTCGCGTCACCGCCTTCGCGAACCTCAACGATCAGCAGGTCGACGTCAGTCTGGCCGAGACCGTCCTCAAGGACTTCATCACCGAGGACGACACCCCGGCCATCTCCGCCGCCGACATCATGGGCCAGACCGCCGCCTACTTCAGCCTCACGCTCGATGATCTGTGCGGCACGTCCCGCTCTCGGACCCTGACCACCGCTCGTCAGATCGCCATGTATCTGTGCCGTGAGCTCACGGAGCTGTCGCTGCCGAAGATCGGTCAGGCCTTCGGCGGGCGCGACCACACCACCGTGATGCATGCGAACAAGAAGATTCGAACTCAGATGGCTGAGCGACGGGCGGTCTACACTCAGGTCACCGAATTAACAAACCGCATTAAACAGCAACATCGCCTATAGAACACGGTATACACATCTGTGGATAACCATGGGGACAAACCGCGTAACCTGGGGATAGAATGGTGGATAACTCCACGAGGTGAGTGGACGGATGTGAACTACATGGATGTGCTTACCCAAGCGCCCACCGAAGGCTGCGTGAGCGTACACAGGGGATCCACACCCATGGGGATCGCTCAGCCCTTGATTACTCGGGCGTAACCGATAGTTGTCCACATACTCCACAGGTGCTAATACTTCTACTCTATGAATTGAAGTTGTAAGAGGGTGACCGCCACCGACTGCATCGGCTCGGTCGGGAAGCTCTCGAGCACGAGCTCGGCAGGAACTCGGGACACTGTCAGTTATTCGAACACAGCGTTACGGTCGATTCTCGAATGCGAGATCTCTGAGGCCTGGGGCCGAGAGGGGCGCCTGACCGATCATCATGTTGGCTGCCCAATGCCGGGAAGCTGAGATTTCGGATAGGCTGTGTAAAGTTTTCCGAGCAACCTCACGCCAGTGTCTTGAGTACGTCGGGTGGCCACCCCGAAGGAGTAAAGTGAACGCCGAAACATCTCCCCTGAAGTTCAAAGTCAATCGCGACGTCCTTGCCGATGCAGTGACCTGGGCAACCAAGACTCTCCCCAGTCGTCCGTCCGCACCGGTTCTCACCGGCATCCTCATCACCGCCGAGGCCGGTGGGACCGTCCGTCTCTCCGTCTTCGACTACGAGGTCTCCTCCCGAGTCGAGATCGCAGCCGACGTGGTCACTCCCGGCACCGTTCTCGTCTCCGGTCGACTCCTCGCCGATATCTCGAAGGCGCTTCCGAACCAGGAAGTCACCCTTGAACAGATCGATTCGAAGGTCGACGTCACGTGCAGCTCCTCTCGGTTCTCGCTGATGACGATGCCAGTGGGCGAATACCCATCGTTGCCTCAGGTTCCCGACGCTTCGGGAACCGTTTCGGCCGGCGAATTCCAGAACGCCGTATCTCAGGTCACGATCGCGACGTCGAAGGATGACACACTGCCGATCCTGACCAGCGTGCGCGTTGAGATCGAGGGCGAGAAGGTCACACTTCTGGCCACCGACCGCTATCGGCTCGCTGTCCGTGAGTTCACCTGGAACCCTGGTCGACCCGATGTCTCTGCAGTCGCACTTCTGCGCGGTCGGACACTTTCGGATGTCTCGAAGTCCCTCGGTGGGGATGTCACGATCGGCCTGAGCAACGATGAGGGCAAGGATCTCATCTCCTTCACCTCGGCGGGGCGAGTCACGACATCACTGCTCGTCGAGGGCGAATACCCCAAGGTGCGTTCCCTGTTCCCCGATTCGGTTCCGATCCATGCGATCGTCGAAACAGGTGTGCTGCGTGAAGCAGTCCGTCGTGTCTCGCTCGTGGCCGAACGAAACACTCCGCTGCGATTCGAGGTCAGCGACGGAATGCTCACCCTCCACGCTGGTACCGGTGACGATGCTCAAGCATCGGAAGCCGTCGAGGCGGTGCTGCAGGGTGACCCCATCACCGTTGGCTTCAACCCGCACTACATCGCCGAAGGTCTGGCCGCGATCGAGAGCCCGTACGTGAATTTCTCGTTCACCCAGCCGATGAAACCCGTCATCATCTCAGGACAGAAGGATCTGGAATCATCGGCCGACGAGTCGTATCGATACCTGCTCATGCCAACGCGTATCTGAATGTGGATATCCCGACTTTCACTGCGTAACTACCGGTCATATCCCGAGCTCGACCTGGAGTTCGAACCCGGAGTCACCACATTCGTGGCCGACAACGGGACCGGCAAGACCAATATCGTCGAAGCCATCGGGTATCTGGCCCATCTGCGTTCTCACCGGGTGGCCTTCGATACGCCTCTGGTCAACGAGTCTGCGCAGACGGCGACCGTGTCGGCTCTCGTGAACCGCGATCAGCGTCACGCCACAGTCGAAGTCTCGATCCAGTCGAAGGGTGCCAATCGGGCACGAGTCAACCGAACACCTGTGAAGATGAAGGAGATACTGGGGCTCGTCTCCTGTGTCGTCTTCGCTCCTGAGGACCTGAGTCTTATCCGGGGTGAGCCAGCGGAACGACGGTCGTGGATCGACACCTTGGTCGTGTCGCGCAATCCTCGCTATTCCTCGGTGATCACCGATTTCGAACGTGCTCTCAAGCAGCGCAATGCGCTGCTCAAACGTCTGCGCGAGGACCGCGACCCCGGCCTTGAAGCAACCTTGGACATCTGGAACATGGCCTACGCGGATTCCGCCTCGGAGCTGGTGTTCGGTCGGCAGAAGGTCCTCGCCGACATCGTTGAACCGCTGCAGAGCAACTTCGCCCATATCGCCGCCGACGCTCGGCTGGAGCGCCAGGGGATCAAAGCTCGCTACGATTCGCGCATCGACTATTCGCAGGCGGAGTCCGCCGCCGAATGCAGAGAGCTGCTGCTGGCCGCCCTCGAACGCAGACGCACCACTGAGATCGAACGCGGTGTGACCCTGCATGGTCCCGGCCGGGACGATCTGGCGCTGACGATCGGCGATCATCCGGCGAAGGGCTACGCCTCACATGGCGAGACCTGGTCCTTGGCCCTGGCGATGCAGCTGGCCGGGTGGGATCTGCTCAGTTCCGATGCCGGGTCGGTCGCCGAGGAACCGGTCCTCGTCCTCGACGATGTCTTCGCCGAACTCGACACCGGACGTCGCAGCAGACTGGCATCGCGGATCACCGAAGCCGAGCAGGTATTCATCACCGCAGCCGTCGACGGGGACCTGCCCGAGGGGCTTGAAGGCCGGCGAATCGGTCAGGAGAGTCTGGCCCCGTGAGCGGCATCGAGAAGGACACCTCCACTCCGGTCGCGGCTCTCGAGGCCCTGGACCGGGTGCGTCGGATGGAAGCGACCGAGGCGAAGTTCGTCCGCAGCCGCCGACGGTCACGACTGCGCGGGGAAGCCATCTACTCGTCGGCGGGCAAAGACAAACGTGATCCTGCAGCGATCTCATCGGCGCTGGGCAAGCTGATCTCCGCCCGAGGCTGGTCGTCGTCGATCGACATCGGCAAGGTGCTCGGCCGGTGGCCGGATCTGGTGGGAGAACAGGTGGCGATGCACTGCAAACCCGTCGACTTCTCCCCTCCGCTCCTGATCATCGCGGCGGACTCAACCACCTGGGCGACTCAGCTGCGAGTCCTCAAGCCCACGATCCTGAGAGCATTGGAGGCAGGTCTCGGCTCACAGACCATCACGGAGATCGAGATCCGCGGGCCGCGGGGGCGCAGCTTCAAGAAGGGCCGGCGCAGCGTGTCCGGTCGGGGCCCACGGGACACCTTCGGCTGAGTCTCGGAAGTCCGCTGAACTCCGGGTTCGGCCCAGCTTCGGCGGATGAAGAATTGAGTCGGCGCGAAGACAGATCCGAAAAACCATAGAGGGCCTTAAACGGCGATAGCCGATCCCGTTCGTGCCCGGGGGTACACGAGAGGCTTCAAAAATCCGGAAATGCACCTTAAAGAGCCGCTTACGGGCATTTCTGGCCCTGGCGCGGTAGAATGGGAAGCTGATAGCGCCCACCCTTACAAGGAGTCATATGACGACCGAGGATCTGCCCCATTACGATGCCGGGGATATTACGGTACTCGAGGGTCTCGAAGCAGTACGCAAACGACCTGGCATGTATATCGGTTCGACCTCGGAACGCGGTCTCCACCACCTGGTTCAGGAAATCGTCGACAACTCCGTCGATGAGGCGATGGCCGGATACTGCGATCACATCGAGGTCACGATCCTCGCCGACGGCGGTGTGAGAGTCGTCGACGACGGGCGTGGAATGCCGGTGGCGATGCACCCCACCGAGGGCAAGCCCACCGTCGAGGTGATCCTGACCATTCTGCACGCCGGCGGTAAGTTCGGCGGCGGAGGCTATGCCGTGGCCGGTGGTCTGCACGGTGTGGGTTCGACAGTGGTCAATGCACTGTCCGAACGACTTGAGGTCGAAGTCCGACGCGATGGCTACCTATGGAACATGAACTTCGAGAAGGGTGTGCCCACGGGTGAGCTCACCCGCGGCGACGAGACCTCAGAGACCGGCACAATGGTGACTTTCTGGCCGGACTCGACGATCTTCGAGACCACCGACTTCTCGTATGAATACCTGCGTGCACGCTTCCAGCAGATGGCGTTCCTCAACAAGGGCATGAAGATCAGCCTGACCGATGAACGCCACGCCCAGATCGATGACGACAATGTCCAGATCGACGAGGACGAAGAGGCCGACGCCAAACCACGCGAGGCCACGTATTACTACGAACACGGTCTGCTCGACTACGTGCAGTACCTGAACTCGGCGAAGAAGACCGATCTCGTCCACCCAGATGTCATCGTCTTCGAGTCTGAGGAACCCGGTGAGACCCTCTCACTCGAGATCGCCATGCAGTGGACCACGTCCTACAGCGAATCGGTCCACACCTACGCCAACGTCATCAACACCCATGAGGGCGGTACCCACGAAGAGGGCTTCCGCACGGCACTGACCTCACTGATCAACAACTACGCTCGCGAACAGAAACTCCTGCGGGAAAAGGACGCGAACCTCACCGGCGACGACATTCGTGAGGGGCTGACCGCAGTCATCTCAGTCAAGCTCGGTGATCCGCAGTTCGAGGGCCAGACGAAGACGAAACTGGGCAACTCAGAAGTCAAGGGCTTCGTCCAGCGCGTTGTCCGCGATGAACTCGGTCACTGGATGGAATCCAACCCGGCTCAGGCCAAGGACGTTGTGCGCAAGGGACTCCAGGCATCCCAGGCGAGACTGGCCGCGCGCAAGGCCCGCGAAGCCACGAGGCGCAAGGGACTGCTCGAATCCTCGGGCATGCCCGGCAAGCTCAAGGACTGCCAGTCCAAAGACCCGACCATTTCCGAAGTCTTCATCGTCGAGGGTGACTCTGCAGGCGGTTCCGCAACACAGGGCCGAAATCCGAATACCCAGGCGATTCTGCCGCTGCGCGGCAAGATCCTCAATGTGGAGAAGGCCCGACTCGACCGGGCTCTGGGCAACAACGAGGTCCAGGCCATGATCACAGCCTTCGGCACAGGCATCGGCGAAGAGTTCGATCTTGACAAGCTGCGGTATCACAAAATCGTGCTCATGGCCGACGCGGACGTCGACGGTCAGCACATCACGACGCTGTTGTTGACTCTGATCTTCCGCTACATGAAACCGCTCATCGAGCACGGCTACGTGTACCTGGCGACGCCTCCGCTGTATCGGCTCAAGTGGTCGAACGCTGCTCACCAGTTCGCTTACACCGACAATGAACGCGACGGTCTGCTCGAAACCGGACGGGCCTCCGGCAAGCGTCTGCCCAAAGACATGGCGATCCAGCGCTACAAGGGTCTGGGCGAGATGAACTATTCGGAGCTGTGGGAGACGACGATGGATCCTGACCACCGGCTGCTCAAGCAGGTGTCACTCGACGATGCGATCGTGGCCGACGAGATCTTCACGGTGCTCATGGGCGATGACGTGGATTCGCGCCGGCGCTTCATCCAGGAGAATGCGAAAGACGTTCGCTTCCTCGATATCTGATCCTCACCGTCGGTTCTCGGCTGCTGTCGGGAGTCGACGGTCATCCTGACTCTCATGAATTCATTCACCGCCGTGCTGCGCGGATCAAGACACAAGGGAAGAGCCCACATTGGCTGACGAAAACGATATCGGAACCGAAACCAACCGTACTGAACAGGTTGATCTCAACCTGGAGATGCAGAGGTCGTACCTCGATTATGCGATGAGCGTGATCGTCGGCCGTGCCCTGCCTGACGTCCGCGATGGACTCAAGCCTGTCCACCGACGCGTGCTGTACGCGATGTTCGACGGCGGCTACCGGCCGGACCGCAACTTCTCGAAGTGCTCACGCGTCGTCGGCGACGTCATGGGCCAGTACCACCCGCACGGTGACACGGCGATCTACGACGCCATGGTCCGACTCGTGCAGCCGTGGACGATGCGCTACCCGCTCGTCGCCGGACAGGGCAACTTCGGCTCTCCGGGTGACGACGGTGCGGCTGCGCCACGTTATACCGAGTGCAAGATGGCTCCCCTGGCCATGGAGATGGTCAGGGACATCGAAGAGGGCACCGTCGACTTCCAGGACAACTACGACGGTCGCAACCAGGAGCCGACGGTTCTGCCCTCGCGGTTCCCGAACCTGCTGGTCAACGGTTCCTCGGGGATCGCGGTGGGCATGGCCACGAACATCCCGCCGCACAACCTCCGTGAGGTTGCGGCCGGAGCTCAGTGGCTGCTCTCCCACCCCGAAGTCAGTAAGGAAGAGGCGCTGGAGGCGCTGCTCGGCATCGTCAAGGGCCCCGACTTCCCGATGGCTGCGACGATCCTGGGGCGCAAGGGCATCGAGGACATGTACCGCACCGGTCGCGGTTCGATCACGCAGCGGGCTGTCGTCGAGGTGGAGGAGATCCAAGGACGCACCTGCTTGGTCGTCACGGAACTGCCGCATATGGTCAACCCTGACACCCTGGCCGCGAAGATCGCCTCCTACGTCAAGGACGGCAAGGTCGCCGGCATTGCGGACCTCCGTGATGAGTCCTCGGGACGCACGGGTCAGCGCCTGGTCATCGTGCTCAAGCGCGATGCGGTGGCGAAGGTCGTGCTCAACAACCTCTACAAGCACACCTCGCTGCAGGAGAACTTCTCTGCGAACATGCTGGCGATTGTCGACAGTGTGCCGCGCACACTCAGCCTGGACTCGTTCCTGCGCCTGTGGGTCAAGCACCAGATCGAAGTGATCGTCCGGCGCACCGAATTCCGTCTGCGCAAGGCCGAGGAGCGCGCGCATATCCTGCGTGGCTACCTCAAGGCACTCGATGCCCTCGACGAGGTCATCGCTCTGATCCGTCGTTCACCCTCGTCTGATGAGGCTCGTACCGGGCTGATGGAACTCCTCGAGGTTGATGAGATTCAGGCCAATGCCATTCTTGATCTGCAGCTGCGCCGCCTTGCTGCCCTGGAACGCCTGAAGATCCAGGAAGAGGCCGACAAGATCGAACAGCAGATCGCTGAGTTCAAATACATCCTCGCGACTCCCTCCCGTCAGCGCGAGATCGTGTCGGAAGAACTCGACGAGATCGTCGAACGCTACGGTGACGACCGTCGGACCAGAATCCTGGCCGGATTCGACGGAGATGTGTCGATGGAAGACCTGATTCCGGAGGAAGAGGTCGTCGTCACCATCACCCGCGGCGGATATGCCAAGCGCACACAGAACCACCTCTACCGGGCACAGCACCGTGGTGGTAAGGGCATCAAGGGCGCAAACCTGCGCGGAGACGACGTCGTCGAGCAGTTCTTCGTCACCTCCACACACAACTGGCTGCTGTTCTTCACGAATACCGGTCGTGTCTACCGGGCCAAGGCCTATGAGCTTCCAGAAGGTTCACGAGATGCCAAGGGTCAGCACGTAGCGAACCTGCTCGCTCTGCAGCCGGGAGAAACGATCGCCAAGGTGCTCTCCATCCGTGACTACGAGGAAGCTGACTTCCTCATCCTGGCCACGCAGTCCGGTGTCGTGAAGAAGACGCGTCTGAGTGAGTATGACTCGAACCGCACGGGCGGCGTCATCGCGATCAACCTCCGTGAGTACAAGGGGCAGCCAGATGAGCTGGTCTCGGCACGGATCGTCAGCTCCGAGGACCACCTCCTGATGATTTCCCGCAAGGGAATGTCGATCCGGTTCGCGGCTGACGATGACTCGATTCGCCCTCTGGGCCGAGTCACCGGCGGTGTGACCGGAATGAAGTTCAAGGGCGATGACGAACTGCTGACCATGGATGTCATCCAGCCCGACACCTTCGTCTTCGTCGTGACAGAGGGCGGCTATGCCAAGCGGACTCCGGTCGACGAATACCGTGTGCAGGGCCGTGGCGGCCTGGGAATCCGGGTTGCCAAGATCACGGAGCAGCGCGGAGACCTGGTGGGTGGACTGATCGTCGATGAGGGAGAAGAAGTCCTCGTCGTCATGGAACGCGGTAAGATCGTACGGTCGAATATCGATGAAGTTCCGGCTAAGGGACGCAACACGATGGGTGTGGTGTTCGCGAAACCGGGCAAGAATGATCGTATTATCGCTGTAACGCGTGGACCCGAGACCGTGGTCGAAGAACTTGACGAAGAAGCTGAGGAACCGGAGGGTGAGGACGTAGAGCCTCAGACCGGCAGCGAGGATGTGGAAGAGTGAGCGACAACAAACAGCCAGGCTCAGGCAAGATCATACGCACGTCCAGTGGCTCCACCCGCTTGACAGCAGGATCGTCGAAGAACGGGGAGAAGGCTGATCCGTCGGCCGGTTCCGATAATTCGTCGGGTTCGGGTAACTCGTCGGGTTCGGGCAACTCGGACAAAGCGCCCGACAGGTCCCAAGTGGTGACTCCTCCTGCTCCGAAGGCCTCACCGAAGCCCAACAGGGCTCCTTCGCCCGGGCAGCCCTCCGGCGGTTCGACTGCGGCCGGACAGCCTTCGGCAGGAACCGCCTCCGGAGGCTCCGCGCCCTCGAGCCAGGCAACCGGGTCACAGAGCTCCTCGTCCGGAAGCGGTCGAGCCACCTCGGCGATGGGATCGGCGACCAACACCGTTCGCGCCAGCTCCGGCAGCGTGAAAATGGGCGTCAAGAACATGGTCGACAGCGGCAAGGGCAACAAAAAGAAGAAGGGCCCGCGTACGGTTCGCCTCACCGTGTCGGCAGTGGACCCATGGTCGGTCATGAAGATGTCGTTCCTCATGTCCGTAGCCATCGGCATCGCCACCATCGTGGCCTTCATCGTGCTCTGGATCGTCCTCCAGGCCACGGGCGTCATGAGCGGGCTGGAATCGACCGTGGGTGAAGTCGCCGGAGCGGAGTCGGCTGAGAAGATCATCGGGATCTTCGGATTCGGCCGGGTTGTTGCGGCCGGCTTCATCATCGCCGTCATCAACATCGTCCTGATGACGGCACTGTCGACTCTGGCCGCGTTCATCTACAACATCGGATCCCTCATCGCGGGCGGGTTCCACCTGACGCTGACCGACGACTGAGATCCGCGCCATCCCTGCTTCGGCAGCAGTCAGCTCCACCTGCCTGACGGCGACCTGGATTCCCCTGCGCGGGGATTTCGCGTCGCCGTCAGGCAGTTGATAGACTCATGGTTGCAAAAGGCGAGGTCATGTGAGGCGAGTCACTGTCAGCCGATTTGTGTTGGAATGGCCCGTTGGGTATCGTTTTACTTCGGGTTCACCCCCTGAAAAGGGCCTATAGCTCAGGCGGTTAGAGCGCTTCGCTGATAACGAAGAGGTCCCTGGTTCAAGTCCAGGTAGGCCCACATCCTTTCGAGGAGGATCATGAAGAAATGGATTCTCAGTGGTCTCACACTAGTGGGACTCGGAGTTTTCTTCCGGTGGCGGCACAGTAATCTCAGTGCCCAAGCCGAATGGTCTGAACACACCGACTCGGTGTGAAGGTGAATCCCTTTTGGGGGTATGGCGCAATTGGTAGCGCATCTGCTTTGCAAGCAGAGGGTTAGGGGTTCGAGTCCCCTTACCTCCACCAGATGACGAAGGCTCCGGACCGGATCGGTTCGGAGCCTTCGTGGTTCTGGAGGGTCCGATCTCTGCTGCCGACGGCGATGACGGCAGGCTTCTCTCGATATTCCCACGATCACGGAATAAGCTGATGTGGATTGCCGTTGATCTCTTTGTCCGCGCAGAGTCGGTTGCTGCCTGCGGTATCCCGTCCCGGTCCGGGGCGATGACAGACCTTTTCGATCGGAGCAACTCTTTGTCCAGCGACACCTCACCGTCCCGTCCCGACGACTCGCGGGCCGACTCCATCGATCCTGCCGGGATGCGGGTGATCTGGCTGCTTCTGGTGGCCGCCTTCGTCGCGATCCTCAACGAAACGACGATGGCCATCGCGATCCCCGAGCTCAACGCCTCACTTGGGATCCCTCCGGAGCTCGGCCAGTGGCTGACAAGTGCGTTCATGCTGACCATGGCCGTCGTCATCCCCACAACCGGTTTCCTCCTGCAGCGCTTCACCACCCGCCAGATCTTCCTGGCAGCGATGATCCTGTTCTCCTCCGGCACCCTGATCTGCCTGGTGGCTCCCGGATTCGCTGTCCTGCTCGTGGGACGCGTGGTCCAGGCCGCCGGCACCGGCATCATGATGCCCCTGCTGATGACGACGATGATGAATGTCGTCCCGCCTCATTCGCGTGGGCGGATGATGGGCCGGGTCGGCCTCGTCATTTCGCTTGCGCCCGCAATCGGTCCGACGATGTCGGGCATCGTCCTCGACTCACTCGGATGGCGCTGGCTGTTCGCCATCGTCCTGCCGATCGCGCTCGTCGCCCTCGGCCTCGGCGCCAAGTGGATGACCAACCTGGGTGAGAGCACGCACGCTCCGATCGATATGGTCTCCGTCGTACTCTCCGTCTTCGCCTTCGGCGGGATCGTCTTCGGACTCAGCCAGTTCGGTGGAGGCGACGGAGGGGGCTCCGCCAACTCTGCCTGGACTGCGATTGCTGCCGGACTCGTGTTCCTGGCTCTGTTCGTCTGGCGTCAGCTGACTCTGCAGAAGGAGGACCGGGCGCTGCTGGACCTGCGTGTCTTCTCCGCGAAGAACTATGTCATCGCGGTCGTCATCATGGCCGTCGTCTCGCTGGCCATGTTCGGCACCTTCTCCCTGCTTCCGCTGTACCTGCAGAACGTCGCCGGCCTCAACGCCACCCAGTCGGGCCTCGTCCTCCTGCCCGGGTCCATTCTCATGGGTGTTCTCGCTCCGGTGATGGGCCGCATCTATGACGCGCGTGGTCCCAGGACCCTGCTGATCCCAGGTTCGGTCATGATCGCAGCGTCGATGTTCTCCTACTCCATGGTCGGGGTAGGTACGCCCACCTGGGTGCTCGTCGTCATCCAGACCGTGATGTCGCTGGGACTGGCGGCGTCGTTCACACCGCTGTTCTCGGCCTCGCTGGGGTCGCTGGAGCCGAAGCTGTACTCCCACGGATCTGCAGCGCTGAACACCATGCAGCAGGTGGCGGGGGCAGCCGGTACCGCGCTGCTCATCTCCATCTATTCTTCCGCTCTTCACTCCGGTGAGGCCGCAGGACGCTCTGTGGCGGAATCCGGTGCACCCGGAGCTCACAACGCCTTCCTGCTGGCCGCAGTCATCGCTCTGGTGCCCGTCGTGCTGTCGTTCTTCATCAAGAAGCCCGAAGACCAGGAGGACGCCCCTGCCGAGGTGGTCCATTCGGTGACGGAGACACCTGCCGAGTGAACTGAGGGTGAGCTGATCCAAGGTTCCTGCTCATCTGCGCGTGGCGCTGCGGACAGGACCTGAACTAGAGTCGTCGTCGTGAATTCGAAACGCTGGCAGCACATCATGGAATGGCCCCTCGTGGTCGCCGCGCTCATCTTCCTCGGCGCCTACAGCTGGCAGGTGATCGGACAGCCCACCGGCACACACGCCGAGATCGCTTTGGCATTGGTCATCGTCTCGTGGCTCGTGTTCGTCATCGACTACGTGGTCAGCCTCTTCCTCGCCGAGGTCCGCTGGAACTGGTTCCGTCACCATCTCTTCGATCTCGCCGTGATCGCCCTGCCGTTGCTGCGGCCCCTGCGCGTGCTGCGGGCCATTACGGTCCTGCACATCCTCAACCGCACCGTTGGCACTGCCGTGCGTGGTCGGATCCTCATCTATACGGCCTCGGCGTCAGCACTGCTTGTCTATGCTGCGGCACTCGCCGTCCTCGACGCCGAACGCGGAACCGAATCGGCGATCAATTCCTTCGCCGACGCGATCTGGTGGGCTTTCGTCACCGTGACCACGGTCGGCTACGGGGATATGGCACCGGTGAGTGGTTTTGGGCGGGTGCTCGCTGTCTTCTTGATGCTTGGTGGGATTGCCCTACTCGGCGTCGTCACCGGGACGCTGGCCTCCTGGATCGTCGAAAAGGTCTCAACGGATGCGGAGGAGAACCAATCGGCCACCGTCGCCCACATCCACGCCCTCGAACAGACGATCGAGGCGTTGGCGCTTCAGATCGAAACCATTGGCGGAGAGGCGAGGACAGGATCGGAAACGCCGAGTCGGACCGGTGATCGAAGCAACGCCTCGAGACCTATCGGGCGTGGCCAAGAATCTTCGGTGATCGATCCGGTCGCTTCCGCAGACCGGTGCTGATCTGGACATCCCCGTGACCACCGGTTCGGCGGCCACGGGAATCGCCACCGACGAACGCGCGTCGGTGTCGGGTCGCAGACTGAAGGAACTCGATCGGAACTGAGGAAGAACTCATGACCGTGGAGATCAGACCCGCGACAACAGGACTCTTCGACGATGCGGACACAGAGAGAGGTACCCCATCCTCGGCGAAGTGGAGCCGTGATCCAACTTCAGCCTGTGCACTCGAGGGGAAGGGAAGTTTCGCGAAGGTCGACGTCACCGGCTCGAAGGCGGGGGTGCCAAGCGTGTGGTGATGAGCCTGAACGGATCTTCATTGCTCTCTTCCGATTGCGCATGCACTGGGCAAACGGGTAATATCGGTCTGTGCTCTGAGGGGGTATGGCGCAATTGGTAGCGCACCTGCTTTGCAAGCAGGGGGTTAGGGGTTCGAGTCCCCTTACCTCCACTCGAGAAGCGATTGAGACAGCACTCGTAAAAGAAGATCCCGCCGACAGCGATATGGACGCTGTCGGCGGGATCTTTGTCTGGGTTCTGTCCCCCATGTGAGTCAGGACGGTGGTTCCGTGTCGATTCCGAGCAGGGTCGACTCTGCTCGGAATCGTGTCGGATCAGGCGTGGACGCGGATGAGGTGCTCGTTCGTGAACGCCTGGAATGCCCACTGGGCGTTCTCGCGGCCGTAACCCGAGCGGTTGATGCCGCCGAATGGGTATTCGGGACCGGACTCCATGTGGGAGTTGATCAGCGTCATGCCGGCGTTGATCTTGGCACCGAACTGCTGACCCTTCTCGAGGTCATCGGTCCACACCGAACTCATGAGGCCGTATTCGGTGTCATTGGCCAGACGCAGTGCATCCTCTTCGTCCTTGGCCCGGTAGACCATGACCGCAGGACCGAAGAGCTCGTTGCAGCCGAGGTCGGATTTCGGATCGATGTCGGAGATCACGGCCGGGGACATGAACCAACCCGGACGGTCGAGCTTCTTGCCGCCGGTGTGCAGTGTGGCACCATCGGCCACGGCCTTGTCGATCATGGCCACGATGTCATCGCGAGCGCCCTCGGATGAGACCGGGCCCATGCCGACGTCCGGGTCATCGAATGTCGAGACCTTCGTCGCCTCGGCGGCCTTGACAGCCTCGGCGAGGAACTCGTCGTAGAGATCATCGACGACGATCATGCGCTTCGGCGAGGTGCAGACCTGACCGGCATTCGCCAGACGCAGGCCGACGAGCTTCTTCGCCAGTGCGGGCACGTCCTTCGAATCGAGGACCACGGCAGGATCGTTGCCACCGAGTTCGAGGACGGCGCGCTTGTAGTATTTGGCGGCGATGGAGGCCACAGAGGCACCGGCACCCTCGGATCCGGTGAGCGAGAAACCCTTGACGCGGAAGTCCTTGAGGACCTCCTCGGCGTGGGAGCTGTCGAGGTAGATGTTCTGGTAGACGCCCGTGGGCAGACCCGCCTCGGTGAGGAGATCTTCGAAGTACTGTGAGGACTTCGGGCAGATCGAGGCCTGCTTCATGATGATCGCGTTGCCGACCATGAGGTTGGGCAACACGAAACGTGCGATCTGGTTGTAGGGGAAGTTCCACGGCATGATGCCCAGCAGCACACCCAGCGGCTGGTGGCGGACATAGCTGCTGGCAGCACCGGCGGCAGCAAGATGTGTGGGAGCCAAATGAGTCTCGGCGTTGTCGGCCATCCACCGTGCCGTGCGAGCAACCTTGTCCACCTCGCCGAGGCCCTGCTTCTTGACCTTGCCCATCTCACGGCCGATGATGTCAGTCATCTCATCGGCATTGGCGTCGACGAGGTCTGCGAACTTCCGGAGGATCGTGGCGCGCTCGTGCAGCGGCGTCTCCTTCCACGCAAGATGAGCTTCGTGGGCACGATCGATGTAACCGGGAATGTCTTCCTTGGCGACGGAGGCGAACTCCTCCTCGACCTCACCGGTATTGGCATTTGTGACTGCGAACTTGCTCATGAAAAGTCCTCTCGCGCGTAGGAATCGACTTTGTGGTCTCAACAAGAACAATGACGTGCGCATTCCTCAAGGGCAAGTCGGTCTCAAATTCAGTCTGTCTCGCAGAGACTGAAGTGCTTTGAAGACGCAGGGGACAACGCTGTCCCAGCCACGCAAACTGAAGTGCTTCGTCGCCGTCTCCATCGACGGCTTCATCGCCGGCCCTGACGGGACGCTGGCACCGTTTCGATACGGTCGTGGAGGGCTGAGGATCCTTTGCGATCGGTCTTGCCGCAGGACTACCGGATGCCTACCCGCATCTGCGTCATCTCGTGGTCTCTACCCCGCTCGACTCGGTTCCCGGTTCTGCTGTCGAAATCGTCAGAGACGATCCTGTGCAGCGGATTCGAGAGCTCAAGGCCGAACCGGGCAAGAACATCTGGCTCGTCGGCGGAGGAGCGCTGGCCTCGAGCTTCGACACAGAGGCCCGGACGACTACCGAGGTGAGAGCCTTTCCCGGCGGAATGACCTTACTGTGCTACTCCCGATCAGGCGATGGCGTCTGAGGACTGTTCGAACGTCGCGACACCGATGCGAGCACTCCAGACTCGTTCGACCCGGATCGCGACTGCGACGAGGACCAGGGAGGCCAGGGCGAGGAGGATCGCGACGACGAGGGGAGCCTTGAATCCCCAGCCGAGTGCGATGACGCCGGCACCGAGTGCCGGTCCGATGGCATTGCCGACGTTGAACGCCGAGGTGTTCACGCTGGCGGCCAGCGTCGGTGCCTGGGTGGCGATCTGGAATACGCGGGCGTTGAGCGCCCCCGCGATCGAGAAGCCGCTGGCACCGATGAGGACGATCATGACGATCGCCGCCCAGCCGGTGTCGGCCACCAGCCACAGGGCGAAGAGACTCAGCGCCAGAGCGGCGAGGCTGCCGATGATATTGCCGAAGATGTTCCGATCGGCGAAGCGACCGCCCACGACGACTCCGATGAGGGCGCCGATGCCGAAGGCGGCCAGGACTGCGGGGACGAGGTCGTGAGAGATCCCCGCCACCTGGGTGAGCAGGGGCGAAAAATAGGAGAATGCGGCGAAGACCGAGGCCTGGAACAGTGCCGTCGTTGCCAGAGCCAACCAGATTCGAGGACCCTTGAATGCTGTGAGCTCGGCCTTGAGGAGTGTGGTCAGGTGGTGGCTTGACCCGGTATCTTCGTCGGTCGGGGTGCGAACTGTGAACGAGATGAGGACGGCGGCGAGAGCGGTGACGATTGCGACGGCCCAGAATGTCGCCCGCCATCCGTGCTGCGTGCCCACCCAGGTGCCCAAAGGCACGCCCACGAGGTTGGCAACGGTCAGGCCGCCGACGAGGCTGGACAGGGCACGACCATGCACCTCGGCGGGGGCGATGCGCGTCGTATGGACAGCAGCGACGGCCCAGAACCCGCCGCAGGCGATGGCCGCCAGGACACGGGTGATCATGAGGATCGAATAAGTCGGCGACAGCGCGGCCACGATGTGCAGTGCGGAGAATGCGATGATCGAGATGATCATCGTCGCCCGACGAGGCAGCTTGAGCGTCAGCAGTGCCATGGTCGGCGCCCCGCCGATCATTCCCACGGCGAAGCCGGTGATGAGCAGGCCAGCCTGCGGGATGCCGACCTGCAGATCGGCACTGATCGGCTCGAGGATCCCAGCGATCATGAACTCGCTGGTGCCGAGGCAGAAGATCACCGCTGCCAGGAGGTAGACCTGGGCCGGGACACGGACTCTCGTGGGAGTCGAAGTCGTCACTGTGCGCTGCTTTCGGTTGAGATCAGGTGTCCGGGTGATTCGGCACCATATCTGTGAGGTGGCGTGTGGTCGTGAAGTGCTGTGAGTCCCTCGGGCGTGCACAGTCCTTCGATGAACGCCGTTGCCTGAGCATGGACGCTGTCAGGGGGCATCACTCGTGCGGCGATCCTCAGACCGGCGAGCACACTGTGAATGAGCTCGGCGTGCACCTCGGTGTCGAGGGAGGGTCGGATGTGGCCGTCGATTTGCCCGCGTTCGAGGACGATGCGGTAGGACTCCAGCCAGGCCCGGCGGTCGGGATCGAGGATCGTGCATACCGCGTCGACCTCGCGCCCCAGTTCGGCCGCAGTGTTCGCCGACAGGCATCCGACCCGGTTGTCGTCCTCACACTGCTTGGACAGTTCCCCGCCGAGGCGGTCCATGATGAGTGCCGGGGCCGGTGCTGTCCCCGTGCGCAGTATCTCCCGGACTGGGATTCCGGACGAGGTGTAGTCGCGCAGGGCCCGGAGGAAGAGCGCATCGAGGCTGTCGAAGGTGTTGTAGAAGCTCGAGCGGCCGATGTTCGCGCGCTCACAGACCATACCGACGTCGGTGCCGGTGTAACCATGTTCGCTGAAGACGGCGATGGCGGCGTTGATCACCGCATGCTCGTCGAAGGTCTTCTTCCTGCCCATGGAATGAGCGTAGAATATTTTGGACACAACTGTCCAGTATTGATCTATGTGTTCACGCACCAGTTGTGTTCACGCACCAGTTTGCTCACCCTCAGCTGTCAATGGCCCCGAGTGCGCAACCCGAGGAAGTCTGATCCACACCGGACCGCTCGGGACTGAACGGTGGAGTCCTGCACAGACACAACAGGTGTAAGGTGGCGACAAGGAACGGTGGCACTATTCCGGGCGAGATATCCGGTCGGGGAGGGAAACACGCATGAGTCCAGTGAGTAAGGAACGCAGGAAGCAGCTTCGTGACGATGATGCGAACTGGAAGCTGGGAATCTTCTACTTCTGCCCCCAGGACCCTGCGTTCCTGATCCCGAAGCGCGTGGGCATCGGATGGTCGTTCAACTACGGCAGCCCGTGGTCACTGCTGTTCCTCATCATCGTCATCGCCCTCCTGGTCTGGGGCATATTCTTCTGACAACGAATTCAGGCGCCCAGCAGACTCGTCGGGTCAGGCACCCACATCCTGCAGATGATGTCTGAGCTCATGCAGACCATAGCGCGTCAATGAGGTGAGCGTGAACTCGCGCCCATCGGAGCGGTAACCAGTGCGATCCCACTGTTCGTCGGTGATCTGAGCCAGATCAGCCGCATAGGCCAGGGCTGCCGCTCTCAGGTCCAGAGCCACCTCGGCGGGATTCTGGTGCCGATAATCGGATTCGACTGCCACGGCATCGCCGTCGAAGTTCGGCAGGGTCGGAGCCGGCTGCGAGATGATCAGGCGCGTGCGCTCACGGAACAGGTCGAGGATATCGCGCACATGAGCCGCGTATTCGACGTCTGACCACCGATCCGGGCGAGGCCGAACGCCTGCATTCGCCCTGGCCAGCACCTCATCCCATTTCTCTGCGGACGCTGAGGCAAAGCTGGGGACTGCACTGACGTCCTCATCGCCGGTGAACCCGCACTCGGCGCACCCTGTCTCCAGCACGTCGGCCCAGTCCCGTGTGTCCGGTTCGATGTTCTGCGCATCGGGCTCGGCGCCCTGCGTATCTGGCCCGGTCTCACTCATGCCATGCCCCTGTCCGCTCGTGGTGGTGTCTCCGACGTGGTCCGAACTGTCGTGTCGTGTGGCGACTATTCTCTGTCCAGAACCTTCTTCAGCACCGTCGCATCGCTGATGTCGTCGCGCTTCGAGGCGGTCAGGAGGGTGAGTTTGTGCTTCTTCGCATAGTCCTTGAGCTGCTTGAGAGCCTCGGCATGGTCGTCGTTCTTGAGCTCCTCCCGGTAGCGCCGGGAGAACTCCTCGAACTTGTCGGGATCGTGTGAGTACCACTTGCGCAGATCGGACGAGGGAGCGAGATCCTTCAGCCAGTCGTCAAGCTTCGCCTTGTCCTTACTGATCCCGCGCGGCCAGATTCGGTCGACGAGGATTCGGGTGCCGTCACTGTTGACCGGGTCATCATAGATTCGACGAACCTGGACCTGATGCTGCTCTGACATGATCGTCCTCCCGTGTTATCGGCTGTCTGCCGTCGTGCTGACCTGTTGTGCTGACCTGTGGTCCCAATCTGTCGATCTGTCGTGGTGACTTCCTGTCGTGCTGATTTCAGTCTAAGACAGAAGAATTCAGACGCAAGGGGAAGCTCTGGGCCCCAGCTCCCGCCTGTTCGCGCGTAGACTCAAACGCTGGAGACCAGTGTGATGATGCGAGGAGACGATGACTGAGGATCCGAGGATCAACCGGCTCTTCCCCATCCAGGCGAAGGGACTGAGCCTGCAAGAAGCCCTGGCGTTTCCCAGCGGCGTCGGCCGGTGGGTGCGGGCAGTGTTCGTGGCTTCGGTCGATGGGGCTGCGACCGTGGCCGGTCACGCGGGAGGCCTGGGCAATGACATCGACAAACAGCTGTTCGCCCTCAACCGGGCCCTGGCAGATGTCATCCTCGTCGGCGCCGGTACCGCCAGGACCGAGATCTACGGTCCCGCTGAGGATGATCCCCAATGGCGGCATCTGCGCGATAACCGCAGTCCCACGGCACCCATGGCGGTCGTCTCACACAGTTTGGACCTCGACTTCTCCGCGTCGCTGTTCACCGAGGCTCCCGACTCCGCCAAGACCATCCTCATCACCTGCGCAGACGCTCCTGCTCGAGCGCGCGCGGCGGCGGCCGAGGTCGCCGAGGTGATCGTGGCTGGGCACTCGTCCGTGGACCTGAGCGCGGCGATCGGCGCACTCCACAATCGTGGATTCGCTCGGATCGTATGCGAGGGCGGACCCCAGCTGTTCACCGATCTGCTGGAGGCCGGAGGCGTCGACGAGCTGTGTCTGACTCGCAGCCCAAATCTGGTTGCCGGAGCCGAGACGACCATCCTGCGTGGTGGCCAGTTCGAACCACCGATCGACCTCGAGCTGGAATCCCTCTACGGCACCGAGGACGGATACCTCTACCTGCTCTACCGGCCCGTGGCTTGAGGTCCATGGAGTGAGGCGTCACGGGGCCGCGGGGGTGTAGGGATGAGCCGTGTGGGGTGCGAGAATGTGATTGGAGAGCCGAGCCTCATGATCTCGCGGTCGGGCATCTCTGATCTCAAAACCGGTGACCGCGGTAGCAGTGCACACCAGACAGGACAGTGATGACTCAAGCTCGTGAGACCAGACCACAGCCGGCCGCCGGTGCGGAGATCGGCTCACTCATCGGCGGGGCGTTCGGCCTCGTCTTCCTCATCGTCAACAGTGCCCAGTTCTCGACTCTGGGACGCATTCTCGTGCTGGTGCTGGGAATCGCCGCCTTCGCCGTCATCGCGGTCTTCGCCGTCCGGCGACTGGGCAGCATGAGGCGTGCCCAGGTCTCCTCGGCCGAGGGGCAGGATGAGGTCACGCCACGTCGGGCCGTGCCCTTCGGACGCAGCTATTGGATCATCGTGGCAGTCGAAGTGCTGGCGCTCTTCGGCGGATCCAGCCTGTTGAGCGGTCTCGGGCATCCCGAGCTCGGAGTGGCCTGGGTGGCATTCGTCGTTGGAACCCACTTCTATGCGCTCGGCCACGTGTTCAAGCTCGACCGGTTCCACGTTCTCGCCACAGTCGTCACACTGTGCGGCATTGCCGGCTTCATCGCCTTCTTCGCTTCGATCCCAGCATTCATCCCGATCTTCAGCGGAATCTTCTCCGGATTCGTGCTCCTGGCGTTCGGTCTCTGGGCGCTCGTCGCGGTCGACGGTCGCTGAGTCATCGGGTTCGGAAGCCCCCGACGGGTACCGTATACCGTGCTCCGTCTGTGCCTGGCTACGTCACCCCCATGCAAGTGCCGTACGTCCCGTGCGAGTCCCGGGCGGGCGTCAAAGTGGGCCCGCGATCGATCCTGAGTGAGAAATCGACCGCAGGTCCACAACGAATCTGAGTCTTTCTGCGAGAACTGGCATCAGGAATTCGCGTCAGCGTTTGCACCATTTCCATTACTGGGACGAGCTTCGTACCAGTGATCAATGACCGGACTCAGAGCAAACAGCAAACCGCACACAAGGCCAGCTAGTACAGTTGCCATTACAAGTGATTCGACAATTGTCCAGTAGCCAATAGCTAAAATCGCAAAAGACAATATTAAAGAGACAGACTTATTGACAAAATTTCCAGTAGGATTAACCTTTTCTACCAGAGAGTCAAATACTTCGCTCAGAATAAACCGGCTCTTCGTATTTGAGAGTGTAGAATCCGTGCGCGTCGCTACCGGGAAATAGGT
>JAKDSA010000091.1 GCA_030457025.1 Brevibacterium sp.
GGTGCCGGCAGAGATGACCACTGCGGCACTCGACGTGACCATGGACGAACATGCGAAGCTCGTGGCCAGGCTGGAAGCCGGGGACCTCGACTTGGCGCTGCTGGTCTCGACCGATATCGACAGAACATGGATTCCCTCGACCCTGACGGCGACTCATCTGTATTCGGAGCAGCTCTTCCTCTGCGTGCCGAAGTTCGTGGGCCCGATCGGTCTCGACGAGCAGGGGATGCCTGACCTGACCTCACTCGTGTCCCAGACCTGGGCCTTCAGCATCGACCCCGGTGACGCCATCGACGAGGTGGTCAGGTCGTTCTGTGTGGCGGCCGGCTTCGAGCCGCGGGTGGGGATGAGGATGGATGACTATGCGGCGATCATCCGCATGATCGCCGCGGGGCTCGCGGTCGCGGTGATCCCCGATTCTTCGATTCCGGAAGATCCGACGGTCGAGATCATTCCGATGCCGATGGATGCCTGCCGCCGCGATGTGCTCCTCGTATCCCGCTCGCGCACGGCGGAGTCGAGGGCGAAGGTCTCTCGGCACGATCCGATCATCGCCGCCCACCATGCTGCCATCGCCGAGGTGGTCGCCGACGTCCGGACTGTCACCGCACAGTGGCGGTCACCGCACAGTGGCGGTGATCGGGGGTAGCGCCGGTCGTTGAACTGTCAGTGCGGTCGCCAGGCGTCTTCGATCGCGACCCTCTCGGCCACCTCGGCGGGCAATGACTTCGAGGACAGTGCCTCGATGCTCACCTGTTCGAGGACGTCGCGCAGGGCGAAGCGGGCCGCGATCCACACCTGCTGGAGCGATTCGGCGGCCTCGTCGTACTCCACGGCCTCGGGGCGCTGACCGTAGATCGAGACCAGGGGGCCATCGACTGCCCGGATGACGTCGGCGACCGTCGTGGCGCTCGCCGGCTTCGTCAGTCTCCAGCCGCCTGATTTGCCGCGGACGGAGGCCACGATTTCGACTCTGCGCAGGTCGGCGAGGATCGCTTGGAGGAATCCCTTGGGAATGTCCTGTCTCTTCCCGAGCTCATCGGCGCTGATGGGTTCACCGTCGCTGACATTGGCGATTTCGATCAGTGCGCGCAGGGCATAGTCGGATTTCGTGGTGACCCGCATGCCGTCATGGTAACAGCGGCCGCGGTCGCAGGCTCCGGGCAGGTGCCGGACCCGTTCAGTTCCCAGCGGCGACTTCGAGTTCGGCTGTGCTGGCGGCCTCAGCCTGCCGGGATCGGCGTTCGAGCCTGATCATGTGGATGATGAGTCCTGCCCACGCGAGAGCGAGGACTGCAAGGATGGTCAAGGCGATCACGGGAGGGGCTCCGAGTGTGTGGGTGAGCGTGCGCGAGTTGGTGACGATGATGATTCCTCCGGCCGCGACGCCGAGGACTCGAGCAGGCAGTATCTTCACCAGCCAGGCGGCGATGGGCGCGGCGATGACCCCTCCGGCCAGCAGCACGGCGGCGATGGACCAGTCGATTCCCGAGGACCCCAGGGCGACGAGGAAGCCCAGCGAACCTCCGACCGCGACGACGAATTCGCTGGTGTCGATCGAGCCGACGACCTTGCGCGGCTGCAGTCGACCCGATGACAGGAGGGTGGTGGTCCCGACGGGGCCCCAGCCGCCTCCGCCGATGGAGTCCAGGGCACCGCCGACGAGGCCCATGGGGACGAGCAGCTTCACTCCCGGACGCCCGCCGAACACGGGGCGACGGCCGCCGAGGGCGAGGAATCTCCAGATCACATAGACCCCGAGAGTCAGCAGGAGGCCCGATACCCACGGTGTGACCGTGTCCCCAGCGAGGCTGGTGAGGACAGTGGCTCCGGCGAACGCGCCGACGAAGCCGGGGACGGCGAGGATCGAGACCGTCTTCCAGTCGACATTGCCGAACTTATGGTGTGAGATGCCCGAGACCAGTGAGGTGCCGATCTCGGAGAAGTGCACCGCCGCCGAGGCGGTGGCCGGGGCGATCCCGGCCGCCAGCAGCAGGGTCGTCGAGGTCACCCCGTAGGCCATGCCGAGGGAGCCGTCGATAAGCTGGGCGAGGAGGCCGACGAGCCCGAGGACGATGAGCTGGCGCATGGTGTGGGACCTTTCAGCATACCGAAAATTGTTGAGCAATCCGTTCGCGGACCACAATACCCACTAAGTTGAGTCGATTACTCGACTATGAATGTCTGTGACGTTTCCGGACGTCGCGCGACAGCGAACGGTCGGCACGTCCGTCTCGAGAATCGTGAGAATTTCGAGGCGAACGTGCCGACCGTTGAGCTCATTCAGTCGTGGGAGTCGCGGCATCGGCAGGGACTCCCACGACCGGAATGGTTACAGTGCCAGGATCGCCGGAACTGTGAGGACGGCGACGTAGTAGCCCATGAACTGGACGCCCGCGTGCATGCCGATCATGCGATTGAACAGGCCGCCGATCAGGCCCACAGTGATGGTCACTCCCAGTGCGAGTAGTCCGCCTTCGTAGAGGCAGATGACGCAGATGAGTGCGACGAAGCCTGCGATGATCGCCTCGTGGGAGACGGATTTCATCACCCAGGTCGCCGCCCGGTGGGCGTTTCTCATCACGAACGGGTAGGCGACCAGGATGGCGATGACCGCTGCGATGACAGAGAAGAGCGCGAACTCACCGGTCGAGAGCAGGTCGTGGAGGTTGTTCGTCTCTCCGGTTTCCGCATCGAGAGTGTAGACGGGCGGGGCGTTGAACAAGGGCGCCGCCGGGCCTGCGGCCATGGGTGAGAGCGGGAGCCCGATGGCGATCAGCGGGATCAGGGTCTCGGCGATATAGGTCGATTCCGTGGTGCCGTTCCGCACGGACACGACCGTCGTGAGTCGATGGAAGCCGTTCTTGATCCGGCTGCCGGCGATCTCCCCCATGAGCACTGCCATGGCGACGGGTGAGAAGACGAAGGTCGCGCTGGTGATGACGGCCGAACCGCCGGTGTAGGCCAGCTGCTGCCGGTCCAGGACCGTGAAGGGGTTCGGCAGCTTCGCGCCACCGGCCGGTCGAACATCGGGAGCGAGGTCGAACTCTCGCTTGCCTGCCTGCGTCATCGATCGACGGCCCGTCGGCGACAGGGCAGAGAACAGATCGTAGATGAGCGGGCCGGTCGCGATGCCCAGGAAGAACGACGTCGTGAACGTCGCATCCTTCTGCTCGAGGATGAACGCCTGCAGCCCGACGATGATGAGGACGAAGGGAATCAGTGCGACGACTGCCGCCAGCTTTCCCTTCGACGTATACGCCACGAGGACGGCCGCCGCGATGAAGATCCATGGTGCGGCCGCACCGATCGCCTCGGCAAAAGGGGTCAGGACCCAGGCGAAGAGGATCGACAGTGGAATCGCGATGATCACCGAGATGACGCCACCGGAGATGGCCTTCTGCAAGGCGATGTGAGGCACTCCCAGAGAACGTAGGAGCTGCGCCTCTCTCAGCATCGGCACCGCGGTGGTGTCGCCCGGTATCCCCAGCAGAGTCGTCGGGACGGCGTGAGAGATGTGCTTGGCGATGATCGCCGCGAGGAAGAAGGCGATGACACCGGCCGGTGGCACGCCGATGAGGATGACGAGCAGCGCCAAGGGGGCGACGATCGCCGTCTCATCGGTGCCGGAGATGAGACCGATTCCGGTGAACAGGACTGCGGCCAGCAGGGCCATGCCGATCGCCCACAGGATCGGTTCGAGGAGGTCCGCGCTCACAGCTGGGTGCCCTTCGCTCGGCTCTCATGATTGTCGACCAGGGCATCGAAGAGTCCGAGAGCTCGGATCTCCTCCTGCACTGCCGGTTTGAGATCGCGGGGGTCACCCAGGTCTCCGTACTCTTCGACGACCTCGTCGATGACTTCCTGCCGGTTGCGGGTATCAGCCTGCGACTGGGTGATCACCCTCTTGGGCTTGAACAGGATTCCGGCGATCACGGCACCGATGAGGCAGCCGACGATCCCGATCAGGAGAGCATAGGAATGTCCCAGTTCCGCATCGCCGGTGGTCGTGAAGAGATGGTCGGAGATGAGGAACGCCGGGACCGCCACCCCGATTCCGATGGTGATGCTGCCGACAAGGTGTTTCGAGTCGACGGTGTCATTCCAGACTTCGAGCAGCTGTGGCATCTTCGCCTGCCTTCTGTTGATGAACGGTGGTGGTGTTACTGATTGACGATGGCCGCCGAGGTGGCCGAGGCCAGTGGCTTGCCGAGCTGCTGCCCCAGCCATTGGCTCGTCTCTGCGACTGCGCGGATGTCGACTCCGGTCGAGATTCCCAGGCCGTCGAGCATCCACAGGAGATCCTCGGTCGCCAGGTTACCGGTCGCCGATCCCGCGAACGGGCAGCCGCCGACTCCGCCGGCGGCCGCGTCGAACTCGTTCACCCCCAGTTGGAGCGCGGCGAAGACGTTCGCCAGGGCCTGGCCGTAGGTGTTGTGAGTGTGCAGGGCGATCGTCTCGACCGGGATGCCGGCAGCGATCAGTGCCGTCAAGACTGCACTGACATGCCCCGGTGTCGCGGTGCCGATCGTGTCGCCGAGCGAGATCGATGAGCAGCCCGCATCCAGCAGTCGCGCAGATGCTGTGACCACCCGCTGTGGATCCACCGGACCTTCCCACGGATCGCCGAAGACCATGGACAGGTACCCGCGGACCCGCATCCCCGCCTCGGCGGCCGCAGCCGCCACATCGAGATTGCGTGCCGTGGTTACCTCAAGACTGTCGCCGAGGTTGGCCCGGGAGAACGATTCCGTGACACTGACGAAGACGGCGATGTCCTGAGCCCCAGCCGCCATCGCATCCTCGAGTCCGCGTCGGTTGGGGGTGAGGACCGGATACGAGATGCCTGTGCCGAGGTCGAGTTCGTCGAGGACTGAGCGGGTGTCGGCCATCTGCGGAACGGCTTTCGGGGAGACGAAGCTGCCGGCTTCGATGGACGTCAGCCCGGTACTGGCCAATCGGGAGATAAGCTGGGCGCGCACCTTCGCGGGCAGGGTGATCGACTCGGCTTGCAGCCCGTCCCTGGCGCTGACCTCATAGACCCTGACCTGAGTCGGCAGATTGTCCTGGGTGAAGACCTGAGGGAGCGAATCCATCATTTCTGCGCACCGGAGCGAAGCTCGGTGAGGATGGCCTGGACCCGATCGAACCGGAAGGCCTTCTCTTCGATGAGCTTGTCCACGATCGTCTTGGCCTCCTCGGCAGTGGCGCCGGCGGAGACGGCGAGGTTCTTCGCATGCAGCGACATGTGGCCGCGCTGCACCCCCTCGGTGGCGAGGACCCGCAGTGCCGCCAGGTTCTGCGCCAGACCGGCGGCGACGATGATCTCGGCCAGATCCTGCGCCGTGCTCACCTCGGCGATCCTCAGTGCTGCGCGAGCCGCCGGGTGGACCTTGGTGGCGCCGCCGACGAGACCGACTGGCATCGGCATTTCGAGGGTGCCGACGAGGTTGCCCGCCGCGTCCTTCTCGAACGTCGACAGTGAGGTGTAGCGGCCGTCGACCAGGGCGTGCGAATGGGCACCGGCTTCCACCGCACGAGTGTCGTTGCCGGTGGCCAGGACCACGGCGGAGATGCCGTTCATGATGCCCTTGTTATGGGTCGCGGCACGGTACGGGTCGGCCGCCGCCAACTCAGAGGCGTGGAGGATGTTGTCGACGACGTCGGCGCCACCGAGGAGATCTTTGTCGAAGACAGCACGGGCACGGCTCAGGCGCAGATCGGCCTTGTTCGTGAGGATGCGCAGGAGAGCGTCGCCCTGAGCGATCGCGGCCAGACTGCTTGAGACGGCCTCGGCCATCGTGTTGACCGCGTTCGCACCCATAGCGTCGCGGACATCGACATGGAGGTGGACGACGACGTATGTCGCCGATTTCGCCTCGACGAGGCGAACATCGAGGCCTTTGACGCCCCCGCCGACCTCGATGAGCTTCGGATCCTGGGCGTTGGCCAGGTCGATGACTTCGTCCTGGTGCTCGAGGATGCGGGAGCGGGCCGCGTGTGGGTCGGTGACATTGATGAGCTGGATCTGCGCCTGCATGATGGGCCGGGTCGAGCTGGTGAAGAAGCCGCCCTGCGGGCGTGCCATCCGGGCGGCGTTGCTGGCTGCGGCGATGACCGACGCCTCTTCTGTGGCCATGGGGACCAGGACATCGGTTCCGTTGATCGTGAAGTTCGTGGCAGCTCCCAGGGGCAGGGAGAAGACGCCGAAGACGTTCTCACTGAGATTCGCAGCCTGGTCGGGGCCGAATGCACTCGCATCGACCTGGGCGAACACCTCGGTGTCGAGACCGGTGGCCTCGGCCACTGCCGTGCGACGATCGTTGACCGACATGTTGCGGAAGCCGGCGATGCGACTGTTCTCTGCCATTGTGTGTCTCCTGTCGAGTCTTCATCGAGTCTGTGTCGCACGATCTGCGGCTGGGCAGATCCGCCTCGGTCGATCTGCGCGGGGCGCTTCCGTGCAGAGTTCAGTCAAACACGTTGCGGCTCGATCGCCTATGGCCGTTTCGGACAGTGATGTCGACGGTCCCTAGCCGTCCTGACCAGGGTATCCGAGCCGGTGCCGGTGCCAGGGGCTGGGTGTGCGGGGCTGGTGCGGCTGCGCTCAGTTCGTGCGCTGGAGCTGGTCCAGGCGGAGTGCGACCTGGAGGCGGAACGCGTATTCGGGTGCTCGCCAGTCGACGTCGAGGACCGTATCGATGCGCTCCAGGCGCAGTTTGACGGTGTTGATGTGAACCGAGAGTGCAGTCGCGGTGCGGCGAATGCTGCCGCTGTGGTCGAAGTATGTGCGCAGGGTGGTGACCAGATCCGCCGATTGTCTCCGGTCCCACCGGTGCAGGGGGCCGAGCATGCGCTCCATGAACCGTTCGACGTGTTCGGGGGCCGAGCCGAACATGGCGGTGTAGGGAGCGAAATCCTCGGCAGGACGGACACCGCTGGTGATCGACAGCGAATTGAGGACCCGCACACACGACCACAGTTCGTCTTCTGCGGTGCGCAGCTGCGCACGTTGAAAGCCGGTGTCGGAGACGACGACCAGGCTCTCGCGCAAGATGTCTGAGGATGTGAGCAGCTGTTCCATCTGCGTCCGGGTTCGATGAGCGGAACGGGGCAGCAGCACGGTCAGACCGGGTGAGCGCTGGGTGATGAGGACACGAGGCTCGAGGCGGGCCAGATGAGAGCCGATGCGATCGAAGTCGTTGGGCCCGGCCTGGACCACCAACAGCTGCCACGGTCCTGCGAGGGTGAGGTTGCTGGAGCGCGCTCGCGCCCGCAGCTCATCCAGGCCCCTGGCGTCGGCGATGAGGTCAACGGCCAGTTCGCCGCGCACACGGTTCTCAGCATCGGCGCGTGACTGCTCGTTCATCTGGATGAGCGCCAGTGACTGTGCGGCCTGGGCGACGATGCTGTGGTCGCCGTCCTTCGGCGAGTTGTGGAAGTGGACGAACAGCCCGCTGTGCTGGCGTCTGTTCGAGGCCACCGAGGCGGCGATGAGTCGCTCATCGTTCGAGATCTGAGCGGTCCGACCGGTGCGGTGGCTGGTGTCCAGTGCGGTCAGAAGCTCCTGCCTGCTCACTCTCGTGTCAGCGAAGAATCCATCCTCCTGCGGGAACTCGGGAGAGTCGAGCAGCCAACTGTCGACGATGAGTACTTCGGCGCGAAGGGTCTCGGTGATGACGTCCATGACGGCTGTTGCCCCGCGGCCCTGCAGCACCAATTGGGTCAGCGCCTCCTCGACCTCGAGGAGGCGCTGCAGGGTGTTCGCCTTGGCTGCGGCCAACTCTTCCGAAGCCGCAGACAGGGCAGCCGCCTCGGCGAGCTCGCCCATGAGCCTCGCGGTCTTGAGGATCACCGAGGCGTGGTCGGCCAGTGCCGAGAGCAGCGTGATCTCATCCGCGCTGAATTCGTGGGGGTAGCGATTCGCCGCGAACAGGGCGCCGAGGACCTCGCCGTCGACGACCATGGGAACGCCGAGGAGTGACTCCATGCCCTCTGCCCTGACGGCGGAGTCGACTCGGCGTTCATGCGGCAGCTGGGTCAGGTCGTAGTCGGAGGTCCAGTGGGCGGATCGGTCGCGGACGACGCTGCCGGCGAGCCCGATTCCAGGCGGCACACGCAGGGCGGGGAGCTGCAGGGAGATCGCCCCTCGGCTGGCTCGAACGTTGAGTTCGTCGGTGGCGGGGTCGTATTCCGAGAGGTAGGCGATGTCGCAGCCGATGAGCGACTTGGCTCTGTCGACGAGCTTCTGCAGCAGGCGCTTCGTGTCTCTGACCTGGATGAGTTCCGAGGCGCTCTCGAGCAGGGCCGCGCGTTCATGGTCCTTCTGTCGCCACCGTGCCAGCGTGGTTGAGAGATCGAGCAGTGAGTCAATCAGCGCCGGCTGCTGCCCGAGTTCTGCTTCCAGCGAGTTGCGGTCGACCGGGGTCCCCCGCGCAACAAGGCTGACAGCCTCTGCGATGGATCCCACCGACACGGTCTCTGCTCTGCCATCCGTCATGGGCCCATTGTCTCAAGCAATATCCATTCAGCCCTCAGCCCTCAGCCGCAGAACATCGAGGTCGACCTTCCCCTCGATGCCGTCGATCGATGCGAAATAGTGCACTTGCCACATCGTCCAGCTGTCCTCGGGTGGCCGCAGGAAGAAGTGAGTCACCCACTGCGGACGATTCGACACCGCCGCGATCGAATACTCGGAGGTGAAGGACCCACGCGCATAGACGAGCAGCGGACGGTCCCACGCGTCTTCGACGATGGTGCGGAAATCTTCGAGCTCCTTGTCGACCCGAGCCCGCGACGGGCGCTGGTCACAGGCGCCGATGAGTTCGAGATCCACTGCCGGGGCCAAGGCGTCGGCGTCGGGCGGAGCGGCTCTGAGGAAGTTCTTCGCCTGATCTGCTCCGGGTGAGCACAGAGTGAAGAAATGGTAGGCCCCACGCCGGATGTCGGTGCGCGCCGACTGCTCCCAGTTCTCCTCGAAACGCGGATCGACATAGTCATCGCCCTCGCTGGCTTTGATCATCGCCGCACCGATTCCGTCATCGGCCACGGCCGACCAGTCGATGACGCCCTGATGGTTCGAGACGTCGATCGCGTGAACCTCGCCGGCGGCCTGATCCAGTGCCGGTCGATGTTCGGGCACCCAGAGAAACCACCACGCCGCTGCGAGACCGACCACCAGGACCATGAGAACGGCGGCAATGCGCACCCACTTGAATCGGCTGAGCGGGTTGAGCTGATTCACCCCGCAGCGGGAGACATGTCATTGACCGTCGGCAGCTCACAGGTGGTGTTCGCCTTCTGCTTGTATCCGGAGAGGAACTCACCGAGGCGGTTGATCGACTCGCCCAGCACCTCGACCGAGGGCAGGGTGACGAGGCGGAAATGATCCGGACGTGACCAGTTGAAGGCCGTGCCGTGGGAGACGAGGATCTTCTGCTCGCGCAGCAGGTCGAGGGCGAACTGTTCGTCATCGACGATGTCGAACTTCTCGACGTCGAGCTTCGCGAACATATAGAGAGCACCGTTGGCTTTGTGTGCCGAGACGCCGTCGATGGAGTTCAGTCCCTCGTGGGCGAGGTTCATCTGAGCTCCGAGTCGACCCTGGGGTAGGACGAGGTCCTCGATCGACTGCTTTCCGCCCAGGGCCGCTTGGATCGCGTGCTGGGCCGGAACGTTCGCACACATGCGCATATTGGCCAGCAGCTTGATGCCCTCGAGGTAGCTCTTCGCCTCCGACAGCGGTCCGGTGATGGCCAGCCAGCCGGCGCGGTAGCCGGCGATCCGGTAGGCCTTGGACAGTCCCGAGTAGGTCAGGCACAGGACATCGTCGCCGGTCAGGGTAGCCATATTGACCATCTCGACGTCGTCGTAGGTGATCTTCTCGTAGATCTCGTCGGCGAAGATGATGAGGTCGTGGCGGCGTGCGATGTCGACGATCTTCTTCAGAGTCTCGCGTGAGTAGACCGCACCCGTCGGGTTGTTCGGATTGATGACGACGATGCCGCGGGTGTTCTCGGTGATCTTCGATTCGAGATCCTCGAGGTCGGGCTGCCAGGCGGTGGCTTCGTCGCACAGGTAGTGCTTGGGGGTGCCGCCGGCCAGGGCGACCGATGCCGTCCACAGGGGATAGTCGGGGCTGGGGACGAGGATCTCGTCGCCGGGATTGCATAGCGCCTGCAGGGACAGGGTGATGAGTTCGCTGACTCCGTTGCCCAGGAACACCTCGGAGGTGTCCAGATTGTGGATGCCACGAGTCTCGTAATACTGGACCACGGCCCGGCGTCCGGAGAGGATCCCGCGCGAATCGGAATAGCCCTGCGCAACGGGAAGCTGCTTGACCATGTCGTGCACGATCGCCTCGGGGGCTTCGAATCCGAAGGGTGCAGGGTTGCCGATGTTGAGCTTGAGGATGGTGTGGCCCTGGGCCTCCATCGCCTCGGCCTCTTCGAGGACGGGTCCCCGAATGTCATAGAGGACGTTGGCCAATTTCGACGACTGCCTGTACATGTGAACCGTGAAAACCTTTCAGACGACGTTTGCTATCTCCACGTTATGACCCTCGCCGAGGTGGTTCTGACCAATCAGAGGCCCGTTTCGTGAACCTTTGCCCGGGCGAGCGGACTATTCACCAGACCTTTGGTGGACCAAGTCACTTGACGTGCCCGATCATCGGGGGTCTCATTCACAGTATGACAAGCATCGCGATCCAGACGCGAAGTCTGCGCATCCGCCGGGGTTCCAACATCGTCATCGACCGTCTCGACCTTGAGGTCCCGCGTGGTGCGATCGTTGGCCTGCTGGGGCCCAGCGGCAGCGGGAAGACGACGCTCATGCGGGCCATCGTCGGCGTCCAGGTGGTCAAGAGCGGCACGGTCAGCGTCATGGGTCAGCCTGCGGGAGCCGCGTCGCTGCGGCATCGGGTCGGCTATATGACGCAGCTGGCCAGCATTTATGAAGATCTCTCGGTACGGCAGAACCTGCGCTACTTCGCGCGCATCCAGGGGGCACCTAAGTCCGATGTCGATCGGGTCATCGACCGTACCGACCTCGGCGGGCAGGCCGATCAATTGGCCAGAACGCTTTCAGGCGGTCAGGCGAATCGTGTGTCGTTGGCGGCCGCGATGCTCGGGTCGCCCGATGTGCTCGTCCTCGACGAGCCTACGGTCGGCCTCGATCCTGTGCTGAGGTCGGATCTCTGGAACATTTTCCGCCGCCTCGCCGACGAGGGATCGACCCTGCTGGTTTCGAGTCATGTCATGGACGAGGCGACTCTATGCGACCGCCTGCTTCTCATGCGCGAAGGCGCGGTCATCGCCGACACGACACCGAGCGAACTCCTGGAGACCACGGGGGCGGCGACCGCGGAGGACGCGTTCCTGCGCATCATCACTTACGATTCTGCTGCGGCGCGGAGAATTCTGACCTCCACCTCGAAGGCGGCTCCAGGCAAGGGGCGTACGAGGGGTGCGCAGTGAGTCCGATGCGAACGCTGGCCACAGCGGGCCGCGTCCTTCTGCAGATCCGCAATGACCCGCGCACGATTGCGCTGCTGCTTGTCGTGCCCAGCCTCCTCATCGGGCTTGTGGCATGGATCTTCGACGAGACTCCGGTCTTCGATCGAATCGGACCCGCGATGCTTGCGCTCTTCCCTTTCATCGTTATGTTCCTCGTCACGAGCATCGCCACGCTGCGCGAACGTCGCAGCGGAACGCTCGAGAGACTGCTGTCGATGCCGATGGGGCGCGGCGATTTCATCCTCGGCTACACGCTGGCTTTCGGGCTGCTCGCCGTCATCCAGACGGCGATCGCGGTGGGCTATGCCACGTGGGTCTGCCGACTCGAAATCGAAGAGTCGGTGCTCCTGCTCTTCGCCGTCGCAATAGCCGATGCGCTTCTCGGTACGGCCTTGGGATTGCTGGCCAGCGCCTTTGCTCGCACCGAGTTCCAGGTTGTGCAGTTCATGCCGGTATTCGTTTTCCCACAGATTCTTCTCGGCGGCATCTTCCTGCCTCGGGACCAGCTGCCAGATGTCCTCGAGACGATCGGCGACTGGTTGCCGCTCTCCCATGCGATCGATGCACTGACGGCGGTGTCGACGGGCAACGAAGACGCCGCGTACATCTGGCTTCGCATCCTCTTCATCGGATGCTGGATCATCGGTGCCATCATCGTCGGTTCGCTGACTCTGCGCCGGCGGACGCCGTAGGACTCACACGCTCACACTCTCTGAAGCTCACGCCACCTGACGGTCGCTGCTCAGCATCCCGAAGATGAGGGTGTCAGTCCACTCGCCCTTCGACCACCAGTCCCGGCGCAGGTGAGCTTCCTGCTGCATGCCGATGCGGGTGGCCAGCTTCGCCGAGGCGGTGTT